>JAKAZP010000117.1 GCA_021815905.1 Pseudomonadota bacterium
TGTTCCAGCCGGGCGAAGTCGCTAGGTTAGCAGTTGCCGCCGCCCCCCGACTCGGCGCCCCGGCGCCTCGTCGCGACGCTATGGCGCCGGGGCGCGCCCATCGGGCACTATGCCGGGCTCCAACGACCCTCCGAGGGGATAGCTCATGCCACGCTCCCGGGCTCTCGCGTTCGCGGCGGCACTCGTCATCGGCCTCGCCGGGGCCACGCGTGCCCCGGCTCAAGCCGGCACCGGCCCCGGCTATCGGTATCACCTCGTCAAGAGCGTGCCGCTCGGCGCGCCGGACGCCTGGGATTACCTGGCGTATTCGCCGACGACGCGCCGGGTGTTCGTGGCGCATGGCAACCGCCTGACGGTGGTCGATGCCCGCACGGGCCGCGTCGTCGGGCAGGTCGGCCCGATTCCGGGCGGTCCGCACGGAATCGCGTTCGATCCTGCAGCCGGGGTCGGCATCACCGACGACGGCGGGCGCGGCCAGGCGGTGATCTTCAGCCTGAAGACACTGAAGGTGGTGAAGCGGCTGAAGATCCAGCGGGGCGCCGATGCGGTGACCTTCGATTCCGTGAGCGGGCATGCGTTCGTGATCGACGGCGACACCGGCACGGTGGCCGTGATCGATCCCGCGCACCGGCGCGTGGTGACCTTCATTCACATCGGCGGCGATCTCGAGTACGCCGTCCCGGGCGACAACGGCAAGCTCTACGTGAATGGCGTGCCCCACCACGAGATCTTCCGCATCGACACCTCGAGCAACCGGGTGGACGCCTCCTGGCCCATGCCCCAGTGCCGATCCCCCCACGGGCTCGCGATCGACACCGAGACGCACCGGCTGTTCGCGAGCTGCGAGAATCAGCGCATGGTGATCGTCAATTCCGACACCGGCGCGGTGGTCGCGGCCCTGCCGATCGGGCGCGGCACCGACGCGGACCGGTTCGATCCGATCCGCAAGCTCGCTTTCAGCTCGAACGGCTTCGACGGCACGCTGTCGGTCATCCACGAGGAAGGCCCCGACACGTTCGTGCCGGTCGCGACCGTGAGGACGGCGCTGTCCGCGAGGACCATGGCCCTCGATCCCGCGAGCGGCCGGGTGTTCGTGGTCGCGGCGACAACCACCCGGGCCGCCATGGCGCGCTTCATGTCCGAGTGGCGCAAGACCCATCACCGGCCGAAGCGCTCGCCTTTCGCGCCGAACTCCCTCAAGCTCCTCATGTTCGACCCGGGACGGACCTGATGCGATAGCGATCCCGCCGACGATGGTCGGCGACCCGCGCCGTAGCGGGGCCGCCGCTGCCCGCAGCGGCGATCTCGGTCGCACTCATGAGACTCCCCGGAGTGGTTCTTGATGTTGTCGCAAGACCATACGCCTGCCGGGCACGGGCAGCCGTGAGTGGAAACCCGACCGAGTCCGGTATCGCGACCGGTCAGATGTCGAGGTTGGTCACCGACAGCGCGTTCTTCTCGATGAACTCGCGCCGCGGCTCGACCTGATCGCCCATCAGGGTGGTGAAGATGTCATCGGCCGCCACGGCGTCCTTGATCCTCACCTGCATGAGCCGGCGGGTCTCGGGATTGATCGTCGTGTCCCAGAGCTGCTCGGGATTCATCTCGCCCAGGCCCTTGTAGCTCTGGATCGACTGTCCCTTGCGCGCCTGCTCGAACAGCCACTTGATGGCCGCCTTGAACGAGCCGATGTCCTGACGCTCGCCGCCGCGCGTCACGTAGGCGCCCTCGCCGATCAGACCGGCGAGCGTGCGGGCGAGGTCGGCGATGCGCTGGTACTCGGCGGACTCGAAGAACTCCCGCGGCAGGTACTTGTGGCTCGGCGTGCCGTGCTCGGTCTTGTGGATGATGACGCGCGCCGCGCGCCCGTCGGCCGCCGTGGCCACCTCGATCCGGTAGGCGCGCGTGGCGTCATCGAGCACGTTGAGGCGCTGGTCGAGATCCCGGGCCCATCCGCGCAGCCACTCGATCCGATCGTAGTCCCCGGGACTGACCTCGGGCATGTAGATCAGCTGCTCGAGCAGTCGATCGTCGTAGCGGCGCGACCAGCGCTTGATGATGGCCTGCACCTCCATGTACTTGCGCGCGAGCAGCTCGAGCCCCGCGCCCTGAAGGGGGGGCGCGGCGGCATTGACGTGCACCGCGGCGGTCTCGAGCGCGGTGTTGAGCAGCGCCGCATCGAGCTCGCTTTCATCCCTGACATACAACTCCTGCTTGCCGCGCTTCACCTTGAACAGCGGCGGCTGGGCGATGTAGATGTGTCCGTGAGCGATGAGCTCGGGCAGCTGGCGGTAGAAGAACGTCAACAGGAGCGTGCGGATGTGGCTGCCGTCGACATCCGCATCGGTCAACATGATCACGCGGTGGTAGCGCAGCTTCGAGAGATCGAAATCATCCTTGCCGATGCCGCAGCCGAGCGCGGTGATGAGGGTGCCGACCTCGGCGGATGAGATCATCTTGTCGAAGCGCGCCTTCTCGACATTCAGGATCTTGCCTTTGAGCGGCAGGATCGCCTGGGTGCGCCGGTCGCGGCCCTGCTTGGCGGAGCCGCCGGCGGAGTCGCCCTCGACGATGAAGATCTCCGAGAGCGCCGGATCCTTCTCCTGGCAGTCGGCGAGCTTCCCGGGCAGTCCCGCGACATCGAGCGCGCCCTTGCGTCGGGTCATCTCGCGGGCGCGGCGCGCCGCCTCTCGCGCCCGTGCCGCTTCGATGATCTTGGCGACGATCGACTTCGCCTCCTGCGGGTGCTCGAGCAAGAATTCCTGCAGCTTGCCGGCGACCACGGCCTCGACCACACCCTTCACCTCGGAGGACACCAGCTTGTCCTTGGTCTGGGAGGAGAACTTCGGGTCCGGCAGCTTCACCGATAGGATCGCGGTCAGTCCCTCGCGGGCGTCGTCACCGGTGGTCGGCAGCTTGTCCTTCTTTGAGGACAACTCCTTCTCGATGTAGTCGTTGAGCGTGCGCGTGAGCGCGCTGCGAAACCCGGCGAGATGCGTGCCGCCGTCCTTCTGCGGGATGTTGTTGGTGTAGCAGAACATGCTCTCCAGGTAGGAGTCGTTCCACTGCATCGCCACTTCCACGGAGACCAGGCCGTCCTGAGTCTTGAACCAGAACACGGAGTCATGAATCGGCGTGCGGGCACGATTCAGGTATTTCACGAACGCCTTGAGGCCGCCTTCGTGCTGAAAGACGTCGGACTTGTTCTCGCGCTCATCGACCAGCTCGATCCGGACGCCGGAATTGAGGAAGGAGAGCTCTCGCAGCCGCTTGGCGAGGATCTCGTAGTTGAACTGGATGTGGGTGAAGATCTGCGAGCTCGGCTTGAAGCGGATGACCGTGCCGCGCTCGGAGGAGTCGCCCACCACGGCCAGCGGCGCGGCCGGGTCGCCCAGGTGGTACTCCTGGCGGTGGAGCTTGCCGTCGCGCTGAATGGTGAGCAGCAGATAGTCCGAGAGCGCATTCACCACGGAAACGCCGACGCCGTGCAGTCCGCCCGAGACCTTGTAGGAGCTCGAGTCGAATTTACCCCCGGCATGCAGCACGGTCATGATGACCTCCGCCGCCGACCGCCCCTCCTCCGGGTGGAGGTCGACCGGGATTCCACGGCCGTTGTCGGAAACGGTCACCGACTCGTCGGCGTGGATGGTCACGACGATGCGATCGCAGTAACCGGCCAGCGCCTCGTCGATGGCGTTGTCCACGACCTCGAAAACCATGTGGTGCAGGCCGCTGCCGTCGTCCGTGTCGCCGATGTACATGCCGGGGCGCTTGCGCACCGCATCGAGGCCCCTTAGGACTTTGATTTTGCTCGAGTCGTAGACGTCTTCGGCTGCCATGAAAGAGTCCGATTCCAGAATGCGGCATTATACCGGTCGCACCCCCCCTTGTTCCACGTGAAACACCCGGTCGGGCTCCCCGAAGGCGGCGGTCTCCGGCTGCAACGACGTGATCAGCAACTGGCAGCCAAGACGGGCGATCTCGCTGACAAAGTGCCCCAAGTGCGCGGAATCGAGCTCCGCGGCGGGATCGTCCAGAAGAAGCGTCGGCGACTCCCGCGAGAGCTCACGAAACAGCCGGAGCTGAGCCAGCGTCAGGGCGACTGCGACGAGCTTCTGCTGTCCCCGCGAGAGCACCTCGCGCGCAGGCTTGCCCGCGAGCCGAAGGAGCAGATCGGCGCGATGCGGACCGGGGTGCGTGATCCCCTGAGCATGATCGCGGGCCGCCGACGCCCCGAGTGCCTCGGCCAAGGTCAGGTGAGCCGTCCAACCTTGAAAGTACTGCAGGTCGGCAGCCGGACAATCGAGCGCGGCCAGCACGTCCCGCCAGTGAGGTTGCAATCGCTCGACCACTCCCCTCCGGGCTTCGGTGAGGCTTTCTCCCAGGGCGCTGAGCTCCGGGTCCCACGCGCGGATCTGGGCCGGAGAATTCCGCAGCGCGAAGTTGCGCTGGCGAAGTGCCCGCGAGTAGCGCAGCCACCAGTCCGCAAAGCGAGGTTCCACGTGGAACACGGCCCAGTCGAGCCAGCGCCGCCGGCGGCGCCCGCCCTCCTCGATGAGCTTGTGGATCTCCGGATCGATGATCTGCACCGGGAAGGCCAGCGAGAGGTCCGCGAGCGACCCTACGGCCTCCCCGTCCGCCCGTGCCCGGGTGCCCTGGTGCCGGTCGACCTCGACCCCCAGGGCGTGGCCGGGCACCCCCTCCGTTCTCCCGAAGACGACCAGGCGGTCGGCCCCGTGCCGAACGAGTCTCTCGGAGCTCCGCGTCCGGAACGAGCGACCGCGGCCGAGGAGGAAGACGCCCTCGAGGAGCGAGGTCTTGCCGGAGCCGTTGCCGCCCCAGATGAGATTCCGGCCGGGATGCAGCGCCAGCTCGGCGCGCGTGATGCAGCGGAAGTTGTCGACGGTGAGCTCGCGGAGGCTCATGAATTACCTTGCGCGATTCAAGCGAGCGTCGACGCCGGCCACGGGCAACGGTTGGGATGGCGGCGCGAGACGCCCTCTGGCCGGGCGCTTCGAGGCATGAAGCCGAGGCGCAAGGCTAAAGGGATGTCGGTGCGCCGTCCCGGTCAACAGGTCTCTCGTGGCGCGATCCGGCGGAATAAGCCACCGGCCGAACTCTAGAGCCTCATCGGCATCACGACGTATCGAGTCTGTGTCATGCCGGGCGCATGGATCAGGCAGCTGCTGTTCGAATCGGTGAGGCCGATCTCGACTTTGTCCGTCTCGATGGCCGCGAGCGCATCGAGCAGATAATTCACGTTGAAGCCGATCTCGAGCTCCTCGCCCGCGTAGACGACCTCGACCTGATCCTCGGCCTCCTCCTGCTCCGGGTTGTGAGCCTGGATCGTCAGAAGGTCGGTGCGGACCGCGAGCCGAATTCCGCGGTATTTCTCATTCGAAAGAATCGCGGTGCGCTGAAGCGCCTGGCGGAGGGTCTCGCGGTCGGCCTGCACGGTCCGCGGTGGGCTGGCGGGAATGACGCGGCCGTACTCCGGGAAACGGCCATCGATCAGCTTCGAAGTGAAGCGAATATCGCCGATCTGGGCGCGAACGTGATTTGTCCCAATGGCCAGCTCGACCTGTCCCTCCGAGCCCAGGATCCGCTGCAGCTCGAGCACGCCCTTGCGGGGCACGATGACCTGACCGGGCTTTGCGGGCTCGGAAAGGGTCATCTCGCAGAGAGCCAGGCGGTGCCCGTCGGTCGCCACCGCCCGCAGCTGGCTGTCCTGCGTCTCGAGGAGAAGGCCGTTCAGGTAGTACCTGACATCCTGCTGCGCCATCGAGAAGTGCGTCTTGTCGATCAGGCGCCGAAACTCTCCCTGAGGGAGGCTCAGCACCTGCTGGGCGTTGATCTCCTCGACCACCGGGAATTCCGAAGCCGGCAGGCTCGAGAGCGTGAAGCGGCTGCGACCCGCGCGAACGACGACACGCTCGCCCTCGGTCGAGAGCGTCACGCTCACCCCCTCCGGCAGCGCCCGGAAAATGTCGAGGAGCTTGCGGCCCGGGACGGTGATGTCCCCGGGCTGGTCCACGGCCACCTTCATCGCCGCAACGAGCTCGACTTCGAGATCCGTGCCGGTGATCGCGAGCCGCGCTTCGCGCGCCGACAGCAGCACGTTCGCCAGTACCGGCATGGTCTGCCGCCGCTCGACCACGCCGATCACGCTTTGCAGGGGAGCGAGAAGTTCCTCGCGCGTCGCTGTCAGCTTCATCTTCTACTCTTCTTTCTCGAGATTCAGAATTGAAGTAGTCATAGGGCCTGGGGATTACGGGAACAAATCGATTCACCCCACAGGATCAACGGCTTCGGCCGCCCGTTCCGCCCTCAAACCTCCAGCATGACCTGCGCGGGGACTGTGAGCCGCCTGTGCGTAACTTTATCCCCTCGAGCGCTCACAGAAAATCCACAAGGAAGCGCACATCAACCCGTCAGGGTTCTCAACAGGTTCGAGTAGTCCTCGCTCATGCGCACCTCGCTCCCGCGCAGCTCCTTGATACGCTTGCACGCATGCAGCACGGTCGTGTGGTCCCGGCCGCCGAAGGCGTCCCCGATCTCCGGCAGGCTGTGGCTCGTGAGCTCCTTGGCGAGCGCCATCGCGACCTGCCGGGGGCGGGCCACCGAGCGGCTGCGGCGCTTGGACAGCAGATCCGCCATGCGCACCTTGAAGTAGTCGGCGACCGTCTTCTGGATATTCTCGATGGTGACGAGCTTCGCCTGCAGGGACAGCAGATCCTTCAGCGCCTCCTTGGTGAATTCCAAGGTGATCGGGTGCCCGGTGAAGCGCGAATTGGCGATCACCCGGCGGAGCGCCCCTTCGAGCTCGCGCACATTGGAGCGGATGCGCTTGGCGATGAAGAACGCGACCTCCTCCGGCAGCGGCACTCCGGCGTGCTGGGCCTTGGTCATGAGGATCGCCACGCAGGTCTCGAGCTCCGGCGGCTCGATCGCGACCGTGAGCCCCCAGCCAAAGCGCGATTTCAGCCGCTCCTCGAGGCCCGCGACCTCCTTCGGGTACCGGTCGCAGCTCAGGATGACCTGGTGCTGGCCCTCGAGCAGCTCGTTGAAGGTGTGGAAGAACTCCTCCTGCGAGCGCTCCTTGTTGGCGAAGAACTGGATGTCGTCGATGAGCAGCGCATCGAGGGAGCGGTAGGCGGTCTTGAACTCGTTCATCGAGTTGTGCTGCAGCGCGCGCACCATGTCGCCGACGAAACGCTCCGAATGCACGTACGCGACGCGCGCTTCGCCGTCTTTTTCCTTGATCCGATGCGCGATGGCGTGCATGAGGTGAGTCTTGCCGAGTCCCACGCCGCCATAGAGGAACAGCGGGTTGTACGCGCGGCCGGGATTCTCGGCCACCTGGAACGATGCGGCCTTGGCGAGCTGGTTGCTCTTGCCCTCGACGAAAGTCGCGAACGAGAAGTCCGAATTGAGCCGCGCGCCGATCACGAGCCCTTCGGCCCGGCGCGGCCGCTGCAGCGGCGCACTCGCCACCGCCGCGGCGACCCGCATCGGCGCCGCGCGCGAGCCGACCTCGACGGTCACGATCGGCACGTCCCCGGTGCTCTTGTCGCGCAGCAGCTCGCCGATGCGCGGCAGCAGATGCTCGTTGAGCCACTCCACGGCGAAGCGGTTGGGCGCGAGGAGTTTCAGCGCCCCCGCTCCCTCGAGCGCCTGGACCGGTCGAACCCAGGTA
>JAKAZP010000118.1 GCA_021815905.1 Pseudomonadota bacterium
ACCCGTCCGCTCCCCTGCGCTCATCGGCCCGCTCCCCGGCCGTGCGCGTGGGTGCCATTCGATAGCAGCTCACGGAGTCGCGTATTCGGCGCCTGTGTGGCCATCTTCCGCCCAACCATACGTCAGCAGTGGCGCTCCGACAAGATCTCGGGCGATGTGGATTGCGCCCGATTCTCAGTGATGCGTCGTCCCGCGCGGACGGTCCGGCCTGCCGCCGATGTCGCCCGAAGCCGCGGAGATGGCGAAGAATTTCCACGCATGCGTGTTTGTCTTCGCCTCGGATAAGGGCACGTCGCGGCGCGGATTCGGGACGAGGACGGGTCCGAATTGGTGCTGGCGGTGCTCGAGGCGCCGGGGTAGGCTCTGCCGAGCACTCCTTCGGAAGAGGCACTCATGTCGATCAAGCGTTCTTCCAAGAGCACCGGAACCGGTGTACGCAGACCCGTGACCTCGCCCGGCGTGCGCCACGTCGACGTCGCGGCGCCGAACCGGATGGTTCCGGGGAATCCGTACTCCGGCTGGCTGTGCAAGAACAAGTCGTGCGGGCTTCTCATCGCCATTGCTTCCGGCCCGGGAGGAGCCAAGCCCTCCCCGGCGGAGTCCGATGACTCCCTCGTCGTGATCAAATGCCCGCATTGCGGAGACGAGAACCTGTACCGCTTGAGCGCGCGGAGCGAGCACCACTACGCGCCGAAGAGCGCCGGGCCCTGACTCGCGACAGGCACCCGCGGAGCGCGATCGCGGCCTGAGCCGCGGCGCCGAGACTCTAACCCGCGAACAAGCTGTAGAGCTCGTCTTCCTGCGCGAAGTGCAGCGTGAGGATGGCGTGCAGCCCGTACAGCACGCGACGAAGGTCGCGCAGGTCCTCCCGGGCGGGTCCCGCCGCCGGCAGCTGCGCCACGAGGCGCCGGAACAGACGGCTGAGCCGTCGAATCTCCTGATGTGTCTGAATGAGCGGACCGGTCGGATTCTCATCGCGCAGCATCTTCTCGATGAGCGGATAGGCGGTTCGCTGCTCCTCGCTTTCGTGCGGCAGCAACTCCGTCTCGAGCATCGTCTGCAGTCGCTGCAACTGCGCCAGGGCCTCGGCGGGCGGAAGCGTCTCGAGCCGCACGGCCACGCCGGCCAGCTCACCGATGAGCGGGCGCAGCGTCCGGTGGCTGGCCGCGAGCTCCCGCGCGAGCTCGCCGAGCTCCGGCTTGCCCGAAACGACGGCCGATCGCCCGCTGAGCGCGCGCAGGGCATTCAGGATGACGAGCACGTCGATCACCTCCTGCAACAGCGCCCCGGGGATGGGCGCGATCGCCCCGGCCGCCGCAAACATCATCGCAATCAGTGAAAGCCCCATGCCCGCCAGCACGCTTTCGCGCGCGATGCGCCGGGTGCGCCGCGCGATCCCGATCGCCTCGGCGACGCCTTCGAAGCGGTCCGATGTCAGCACGATGTCCGCGGCTTCGGAGGCCGCCGTCGCCCCGCGCGCTCCCATGGCGATTCCCACATCGGCCAACGCGAGGGCGGGCGCATCGTTGATGCCGTCGCCGACCATCGCGGTGGCGCCCTCGGCGCGCACGAGTCTGAGCACCTCGACCTTTTCCTCCGGCGCCCGCTCGGCATACACCCGGTCGACTCCGAGGGCATCCCCCACGAGCTCGGCCACGTCGGGATGATCGCCCGTCAGCAGATGAATGCGACGGATGCCGGCGCGTCGCAGCAGCCTCATAGCCCGTGGAGCCTCGGGACGAATGGGATCGTGAAGCAGCACGACGCCCGCGAGAGAGCCGTCGATGGCAACGTAGACGGTGGATGAGCCCTCGACCGCACTGCGTTGCTCGATGGCGCGCACCTCGGGGCTGCGCTCGCCGCCGGGCGCCACGAAATCGCGCTGGCCCACCGCGACACGGTGGTTATCCACCGTTCCCCTGATACCGCTTCCGGTCTGCTCCATCACGTCCGAGGGGAACGCCAGGTCGAGACCGCGATTGTGCGCCTCCATTACGATGGCCGGCGCGAACGGATGCACCGAAAGCTGCTCGAGCGAGGCGGCGCTGCGGATGAGCTCGTGCGATGAGATGGATCCGAAGGGCTCGATGGCGATCACCTCCGGACGCGCCGAGGTCACCGTCCCGGTCTTGTCGAGCAACAGCACCCGCACCGAAGCCAGCGCCTCGAGAGGCGCCCCGCCCTTCATGATGATGCCGCGCCGCGCAGCCCGCGAGACCCCGGCGACGATGGCCGCCGGCGCGGCGAGGATGAGCGGACAGGGCGTGGCGACGACCAGGACCGCCAGCGCGCGCATCGAACTGCCCCCGAAGATCCATGCCGCGGCAGCCGAGACGAGCGTCAGCGCGAGAAAGGCGAGGGCGTAGCGGTCGGCGAGCCGCACGAACGGGGCCTTCGATTGCTCCGCCGCCTGGACCAGACGGATGATGCCGGCGTACGTGCTCGAGGCGGCGGTCGCGGCCACGCGCAGCTCGAAGGGAGTCCCGGCGTTGCTGCCTCCGCTGCGCACCGGGGTGCCGGGCTCGAGCTTCACCGGCCGCGACTCACCCGTCAGCGAGGACTCGTCCAGCACCGCGCTCCCGGCACTCACGATGCCGTCGACCGGCACGACCTCGCCCGACTTGACGACCAGCACGTCGCCGATCGCCACCTCGTCCACCGGCACGTCGACGAACGATTCGCCCTGGCGCTTGTGCGCCAACCTCGGCGCCCGGCGGATCAGCGCGCTCAGCTCGCCGCGAGCGCGCTCGATGGCGTAACGCTCGAGCGCCGCCCCGCCCGTCAGCATCACCGCGATGATGGCGCCGGCGAGATACTGCCGCAGCAGGAGGGCGCCGGCCATCGCGAGGATGGCGATGACATCGACACCCAACTCACGGTGAAGCAGGCGGCGAGCGCTCGACGCGGCGGTCCCGACCAGGATCACTCCCGTGGTGAGCGCCAGCGCCGCCCGGCCCGTCGCCTCCGCGCCCAGGGCGGGCGCGATCACTCCCACCGCCAGACCGAGCAGGGCCGCCGCAAGCGGCGAGTAATTCCGATATGACATGGTTGGCTGCGGAGAAGCGAGCCCGCGGAGGCCCGGGGAAGGCGGGCCGTCCGCGGGTTAGACCGGCTCGGGATGGCTCGTCATCGCGACCCCAGGGGGCGCTCCCCGGGAGAGCGGGACGCGGCACCGAGCCGCCCCCGCGCCCCGGGAGTCGACGCCGGCTCAGGTGGGCGGAAATCTCGCGAGGATGGCATCGGCCGCCTCGCGAATCGCGCCGCTCGAGTGCTCCATATCCGCGTCGGTCAGCGGCTTCTTCGCCCAGCCGTGCCAGACGGGCTTGTGCGTCCGGGCATCGAAAACGTCGATGGCCAGCTCGCCTTCGCGGTACCTCTGAACATCGAGACCCGTGCCCCAGTAAGGATAACCCCACCAGCCCCTGCCGTAACCCCACCACCCGCCCGCGTAAGGCGCCGGATACGTCTGGATGTCGACGCGCTCGTGTGCGCCGACGGTGAAGTCGACCGCGAAGTCCGCCTGATCGGCATCACTCACGTACGTATAGCCCTTCTGTTCGAGGCGCGCCCGGATGGCCTCGCGCGCCCGCTCCGCCACCAGGGGATTGCGCATGCCGATGTCATCGCGCCGCACCCAGGTGAAGGAGTGAAAGCCCGAAAAGCTCGCGGTGCGATCGTAGTCGCTCCCGACGCGCAGCGTCTCGCACGCCGAGAGCCCCAGGACGAGGGGCATGATCAGAGCCAGAGCAACGAGGACCCGGTTGCGCACCCACGGAGCGCTCGCTCGAGGATTGCCGCTCATGATGTGATGACCTCTTGATGACTGACGCCCGGAAAGCGCTTCGCGGATGATGCATCGTTTGTGGGGCGGAACACATCAGTAACTGTACATAGCCGCCCTCATGCGCGGACCCGCCCACGGGACCGGGGAAGTGCGTATGTACAAGGCGCGCGCGCGAGCTAGCATCGAACGCGCTGCGGCCGCCTCGGCCGAAGGGGGAGCTGCCTGGGGAATGCAGGCGCCGACCGGCTGTTGACCGGTTGAGCGTGCGCGGCGCGGGAGGAACTCGATGTCGGCTATCGGAATGCTGGTAGGTCAGGCGAAGGCTCGGCGAATCGCGACCGCGCTCCTGCTGGCGGTCGTGGCGGCACTGTGTCTCTGGGTGCTCCGACCCTTTCTGTCGCCGCTCGCGTGGGCGACGATCCTCGCCTACCTGACCTGGCCGGCGTACCACCGTCTGCGCAGGCGTTTCGTGCGCTCCGACAGCGGCGCCGCGCTCGCGATGACGGCGCTCGTGAGCTGCGCGCTCTTCGTTCCGCTCGCATGGCTGCTGTTTCTGTTGCGCCGCGAGCTGGCGACCTCGTACCGGTCGATCCTCGCCTCGAGCGCCGCCTGGGTGCATGCGATTCCCGCGCAGATTCACCGCCTGCCCTGGCTGGGCGCCGTGCTCGATGCGGAGCTCAATCGCTACATGACCGATCCCTCGGCGATCGCCCGCGAGCTCTCGGGCTGGCTGCAGAGCGGGATGGGCCTTCTGGCGACGCTGCTCGGCAATCTCGGTCAGGGCCTCGGCCAGGTGCTGCTCACGATTCTCATTCTTTTCTTTCTCTACCGGGACGGCGCCGCTCCCGCCCGCGAGATCTCACGAGCGGCGGTGCACCTGTTCGGAGGCGCGGCGGCCCGCTACGGGCGAGCCGCGGGCTCGATCACTCGAGCCGTGTTCTTCGGGGTCATCCTGGCCGCCATCGCGCAGGGCGTGATTGCCGGGATCGGGTACTGGGTGGTCGGCCTCGCGGTCCCGGTGCTGCTCGGCGCCCTCACGGGCGCGCTCTCGATCCTTCCCATGTTCGGCACCGCGCTCGTGTGGGTGCCCGCCGGAATCGGTCTCATGCTGGCCGGCCACATGTGGAACGGGCTGCTCCTGCTCGGCTGGGGAGCCCTGCTCGTCCATCCGACCGACAATCTCCTGCACGCCTTCCTGGTGAGTAGCGCCACTCGGCTGCCGCTGCTGCTCATCGCGCTCGGTCTCATCGGCGGACTCGCGGCCTTCGGCCTCGTGGGCCTCTTCCTCGGTCCCCTGTTTCTCGGAACGGCGTTCGAGATCTGGCGGCAGTGGACAAAGGAGGAGAGCGCCTCGCCGGGTCGGCACTCCTCCTCCCGAGCGCCGTGACCGGCGAGCGCAATCGCCCGAGGGCCGCGGGGGGCGCCGATCCCGGCGACGCGCGCCGGGCGCTCGGCGGCTGACTCGCACAGCCGATCCCTCAGGCGCGCGCGGCCTCGGGCTTCAGCCAGCGCGCCGCGAGCGGAGGAACCAGCAGCAGGCTCACGATCGTCGAGGACACCAGGCCGCCGAGAATCACCACCGCCATCGGTCCTTCGATTTCGTGCCCGGGTTGATGCGATTGGATCGCGACGGGCAGCAGAGCCAGCGCCGTGAGCATCGCGGTGAGCAGCACCGGCGTCAGCCGCTCCTCGGAGCCGCGCAGCGCGGTTTCCAGCCCCCAGGTCTGACCTTCGGCCCGCACCAGGTGGTCGTAGTGCGAAACCAACAGGATGGTATTGCGCGCGGCCATGCCGAAAAGCGCGACGAAGCCGACCATCGCCCCGAGAGTCAACGTCGCGCCGGTGATCGCCGCGGCGGCGACGCCGCCGATCAGCGTGCTCGGCAGCACCAGCAGCACCAGAGCCACGTGTCGTACGAGACCGAAGGCGAGCGCCATCAGCAGCGTGATCAGCACCAGCGCCGCCGCGGCGTGCAGGTAGAGCTGATGCGCCGCGGCGACCTGTGCCTCGGCCGCGCCGCCGTAACGCAGGTACACGCCGGAGGGGAGTTTCACGTCGGAGGCGATCGCACGGCGCGCGGTCTCGGCGAAGCCGGTCTGGTCCGAGGTGGTCGGATTCGCGGTCACCACTTGACGGCGCAGCCCGTCTTCGTGGTCGATCTCGCTGCGGCCGGACTCCAGGCTGATTCTCGCCACCGCCGACAGGGGCACCACCGCGCCGTCCGAGCTGCGCAGCGGCAACGCGCCGACCCGCTGCGGGTTCGCGCCGACGCCCGCGATGCGTACCGCCACCGGAACGGTGCGGTCCGCGTGAGCGAGCTCCCCGACGACGGCGCCCTCATAGGCCGCGTTGACCGCCCGCAGCACCTCGCCCGCCCCGAGTCCGTAGAGCGCCAATCGCCCGGGCCGCAGCCGCACGTGCAGCTCGGGTTGGCGCGGGGGCACCTGCAGGCGCACCTCCCCGGCGTGCGGCACTCGTCGCAGCACGGAGCCCACCCGGGCCGCCACCGCATCGTCGGCGTCCAGGTCGTTGCCGAACACGCTGACGACGAACGGCGCGGTCTCACCCGAGAGCGTCTCGCCGATGCGCTCGGCGAGAACCGAGTAGACCCCGGTGAGTTGGTTCGGGAAATTCTCGAACACCTTGCGGATCGCCGCCTCGATCTCGCTCGGCGCATGCCCCTTGGCCGGATTGATCTGGATGTCGAATTCGCTCTTGTTCGGCGCGTCCCGGTCCTGACCGTTGACGGCGCGGCCGATCTGCTCGGCGACCGTGCTGACGCCCGGAATCGCCAGCAGCCGCCGGGAGATGCGCTCGCCGACGCGCGTGGTCTCGCGCAGCGAGATGCCGGGCCGCAGACTCGCGTGGGCGATGAGGTAATTCTCGCGGAAATTCGGCAGCAAGCGCTGTCCGAACAGCGGCAGCAGGACCGCGCCCGCGACCCCCGTGCCGAGCAGCAGTGCCAGCACCGCGAGCGGGTGCCGGTGCAGCCTCGCGATCGTGCGCCGCTGGAAGCGCTTGCAGGTGAGCAGGAACCGGGCCTCCTGCGGCGGCTCGTGCCTGCGCATCATCAGCGCGCACAGCGCCGGCGTGGTGCTCATGGCGACGAGCAGCGAGATGCCGACGGCGAGCAGGAAGGCGAGCGACAGCGGCCGGAAGAACGCGCCCTGGATGCCGGTGAGCATCATGATCGGCAGGAAAGCCACCGCGACCGCGGCCGTGGCATAGAAGACCGGTTGCCGGACCTCGAGCGATGCGCCGACGAAGAGCTGGCGCGCATCGAGCTCCGCGCCGGCGGCGCCGGCATTGCGGCGACGGCGGGTGATGTTCTCGACATCGATCACGGCGTCGTCGACCACCACGCCGAGCGCCACCACGAGGCCACCGATGCTCATGGTGTTCAGCGACAGCCCGAAGAAGCCGAGGACCCACACGGCCGCGAGCAACGACAGCGGTATGGAGGAAAACGAGATCAGCGCGCCGCGCCAGTCGCGCAGGGCCGCGAGCAGCAGCATGACCACCAGCGCCGCGCCGATCAGGAGCGATGCGCGCAGGCTGATCAGCGCGCTCTCGATGAAGCTCGCCGGCCGAAGCAGCGCCGGGTGGTAGGTCACGCCCTCTTTCTTCAGCGCCGGGGCGAGCTCGTTCAGGCGCCGCTCCAGAGCACGGGTCACCGTCAGCGTATTGGCGCCGTACTGTGTGGAGGTCTCGACCAGGATGCCCGGACGGCCGCCGATCACGCCATCGCCGAAGCGCGGGGCCGCCCCATCGCGCACGGTGGCGACATCGCCCAGCCGGACCGGCACGCCGTTTCGCGTCGCAAGCAACGCCTGCGACAGAGCCCGTGAGGTCGCGCCCGGCGCCTGC
>JAKAZP010000119.1 GCA_021815905.1 Pseudomonadota bacterium
CTCGTACCAGGCGAGTCACGATGCGCTGACCGGGCTCATCAACCGGCGCGAATTCGACAACCGGCTGCATGCGGCGGTCCTCAACGCCCAGCGCTGCGAGGGCACCTTCGCGCTGCTTTACATCGACCTCGATCAGTTCAAGGTCGTCAACGACACCTGCGGGCATCAGGCGGGAGACCGCCTGCTGCGCGACGTGACCGGGCTGCTGCAGTCGCGCGTGCGCGCTTCCGACACCATCGCGCGCCTCGGCGGCGACGAGTTCGGCGTGCTGCTCGAGGGCTGCACGGTCGAGCAGTCGACGCGCATCGCCGAGGGCGTGCGGCAGGCGATCCGGGACTACCGCTTCATCTGGGGCGGTACCACGCTGTCGGTCGGCGCGAGCGTCGGCGTGGTCCAGATCACCTCCGACACCGACAGCGTCGCGAGCGTCATGAGCGCCGCCGACATCGCCTGCTATGCGGCGAAGGACGAGGGACGCAACCGCGTGCACCTCTACGAATCCGACGGCATCTCGCACCCGCGGCATCGCGAGATGCACTGGGTGGCGCGGATCACGCGCGCGGTGGAGGAGAACCGGCTCGAGCTGTACTACCAGCCGATCCGCCCGATCGCGGGCGGGCATCCCGGCTCCTTCCACGAGCTCACGGTGCGGCTGCGCGACGACGACGGCCGGCTGGTGCCGCCCGGGGAGTTCATTCCCGCGGCCGAGCGTTACAACATCATGTCGGTGATCGACCGCTGGGTGGCGACGCGCGCGATGGAGCTGCTCAAGGCCTGGCGCCGCCGCGGCGCGGCCCCTCCGATGCTCGCGATCAACGTCTCCGGCACCTCGCTCAACGATCAGGCCTTCATCGATTTCGTGCTGCAGCATGTCGGGGAGCCCGCGACCGCCGGGTCGCTGTGCTTCGAGATCACCGAGACCGCGGCCGTCACGAGCCTCTCGAACGCCACGTTCGTCATGCGCGAGCTCAAGGCGCGCGGCTGCAAGTTCTCCCTCGATGACTTCGGCACCGGGCTCTCCTCCTTCATGTACCTGAAGACCCTGCCGGTCGATTACCTGAAGATCGACGGACAGTTCATCAGCCACGTGGCCGAGGATCCGGTCGACCGCAGCATGGTCGAGGCGATCTGCAAGGTGGGCAAGGCGCTCGGCATCGAGACGGTGGCCGAGTGCGTCGAGTCGCAGGCGGTGCTGGACGAGCTGAAGCGCATCGGGGTCGATTACGCCCAGGGCTACTTCCTCGCCGATCCGGAGCCGATCGAGCGGCTCGCGCCGTAGTCGCGCTACACTCCGGCGCCAGGGGGGATCCCGGGGGACAGCGATGATGAGCGCCGAGCCGCCCTTTACGGTCGGGATCGAAGAAGAATACCTGCTCGTCGACCTCGACTCGCGCGACGTCGCCGAGAATCCGCCGGCGCCGCTTCTCAAGGAGCTGTCGGAGCTCGCAGCGGGGCAGGTGAGTCCCGAGTTCCTGCGCTGTCAGCTCGAGGCGGCGACGCGCGTCTGCCGCTCGATCGCGGAAGCGCGCGCGGATCTCGCGCGCCTTCGCGGCCTCATCGCCGAGGTCGCCCGCCACTACGGCCTCGCGCCCATCGCCGCCGCCACCCATCCGTTCGCCAAGTCGACCCGCCAGATGCCGACCGAGCGCGAGCAGTTCTTCGCGCTCGCCAACGAGATGCAGGGGGCGGCGCGGCGGCTCATGGTCTGCGGGATGCACGTGCACGTCGGGATCGATGACGATGACCTGCGCGTCGATCTCATGAACCAACTGTCCTACTTCGTGCCGCACCTGCTCGCGCTCTCGTGCTCGTCGCCCTTCTGGGAAGGCGAGCGCACGGGGCTCATGTCGTTTCGGATGACGCTCTTCAATTCTCTGCCGCGCACGGGGCTGCCCGAGCGCTTCGCGAGCTACCTCGACCTCAAGCGCAATCTCGAGATGCTGACCCGCAACGGCGTCATCGAGAGCGGGAACAAGATGTGGTGGGACGTGCGCCTGAATCCGCGCTATCCGGCGATCGAGGCGCGCGTCATGGACAGTTGCACGAGCATCGACGACGGGGCCGGCATCGCGGCGCTCACGGTGTCGCTTCTGCGCCGGCTCTACCGGCTGCGGCGCGACAACCAGAGCTGGCGGATCTATCCCAACATGCTGATCGCGGAGAACCGCTGGCGCGCCATGCGCTACAGCGTCGAGGGACGGCTGCTCGATCTCGCGCGCGGGGAGCTGGTCGCGTTTCCCGAGCTGTTGAAGGAGCTCGTGGCGCTGGTGCGCGAGGATGCCGAGGCGCTCGGGTGCCTGCCGGAGCTCACGCACCTCGAGAGCGTTCCGCTGCGCGGCACGAGCGCGCACCGCCAGATCAGGATCTACGAGGAGGCGCGCGCCGCGGGCGCGAGCGGCCGGGAGGCGATGCGGGCGGTGGTCGACTTCCTGATCCGCGAGACCACCGCGGATCTCGAGCCGCGCGGGCGGCACTGACGGGGTGCCCTCGGCGGCCCGGATCGTGGGGGCGGCCGCTCGGCGCGGACTCCCCGTGCTATTCTGGACGCATCACCCAGGCGGAGGCGACCATGGACGCAAAGGCTGCGGCGCGCGAGCGCTTCGAGAGTGCCCGGGACGATCTCATCGGGTTGAGTCACCGTATCCACGCCCATCCCGAGCTCGGGTTCGAGGAGGAGAAGGCCTCCACGTGGCTGTGCGAGGCGCTCACCGATGCCGGTTTCGCCGTGCAGAAGGGGATCTGCGATCTGCCCACGTCGTTCCGCGCGAAGGTCGGGAACGGGCCGCTCAACGTCGCCATCTGCGCCGAATACGACAGTCTCCCCGGGATCGGGCACGCCTGCGGCCACAACATCATCGCGGCTTCCGCGATCGGGGCCGCGCTCGCGGCGGCGAAGGTCGCCGATGAGGTCGGGCTGACGGTCACGGTCATCGGCACCCCGGCCGAGGAAGTCGGCAACGCGAGCGGCAAGATCCTCATGCTCGAGCGCGGCGCATTCCAGGGCATACACGCCGCGATGATGGTGCACCCGGCGCCGATCGACGTCCTGCGCGCCCGGATGATCTCGGCCTCGATGTTCGAGGTGCATTGCACCGGCAAGGAGTCGCACGCCTCCGCATTCCCCGAGCTCGGCATCAATGCCGCCGACGCGCTCACCATCGCCCAGACGGCGATCGGGCTGCTGCGACAGCACATCCGCGCCACCGATCGCATCCACGGCATCATCACCCACGGGGGCGATGCTCCCAACATCATCCCGGCGCACACCAAGGCGAAGTACATCGTCCGCTCCGAGACGCTCGAGGAGCTGAAGGAGCTGCGCCCCAAGGTCTACCGGTGCTTCGAGGCCGGCGGACTCGCGACCGGAGCCAAGGTGGAGATCCTCGGCGGCGACAAGCCGTACGCCGAGGTGCTGCACGATGAGCTGCTCGCCCAGCTCTATCTGCGCAACTGGGAGGGGCTCGGGCGGGGCTTCCCGGAGCCCGCGAAGTGGGAGAGCATGCCTTCAGGCTCGACCGACATGGGCAACATCTCCCGCGCCATTCCCTCGATCCACCCGATGATCGGAATCAACTCGCTTCCGGCGGTCAATCATCAGCCGGAGTTCGCGCAGCACTGCGCGACGCCCGATGCGGACCAGGCGCTGTGCAACGGGGCGCTCGCCATGGCGTGGACCTGCATCGACGCGGCGCGGAACGCCGACGCGCGCAAGACGCTGCTCGAGCGGGCGCGGGCGGCGGGGCGCTGAGCCGCCGGGGCGGGGCGGGCGCGGGCGGGGCCGCGCGTCAGTTGTCGAGCTCCACGATCATCCGATCCACCGTGAGCTGTCCGGAGTTGTAGGCGCCGACGGCGAACACCCGCAGCACGCCGGTGGTGCCGTTGAGATCCGTGGCGAGCGCGGTCGCCATGTCGTTGAAGGTGCCGAAGGTGTCGACGCTGTCGCTCATGACGTGCGCGATGGCGAACGACTGATCGGTGCTCGTGGTGTCGGGCAGCAGCTGCAGCCCGCCGCTCAAGGTCGAAGGATCGATGAGCACGGGCCCCATCTCGATATGGTGCTCGGAGCTCCCCTGGAGCGTCGCCTGCGAAATGAGCAGCTCCGAGCCGGTGAGCGTGGCGAAGGGCGTAGTCACTCCGGGAGACGTCCAGCTCACCTCGAGCTCGGCGTTGCCCGAGAAGCTCGTGAGCGTGGTCGCGGCGAAATCCGGCGGTGCCGAACCGAAGGGCGTCACGAATCCGGCGAAGCCCACCGCCGCGCCGTTGGCGGGCGCGATGAGGGAGGCGGGCAGCGTCACCTGATAGGCGGAGGCGGTGGCATCCTGCTGGGCGCTCATGCCCGTGCCGGTGAAGTCGAGCCCGCTCGCGGCCGTGCCGCCGAGGGTCAGCAGGTCGAGGGTGAGGGTCCCCGTGCCGGCTCCCGTCACCACGCCGACGCCCATCGTCGGCTCGAGCGCCGCGCTTCCGCTCGTCGCATCGAACGTCTGCGCGTCCGGGCTCGCCGTGGCCGTGGTGCCCGGGCCGGGAGATGCCGCAGTGCCGAAGAAGCGCACGCGCTGACCGACGGAGATATCGGCGATGGTGAAGATGCCCGGCTGGCCATCCTCGGTGACCGAGGTGTTGGGACCGACCGTGACGGTGACCTGTCGCTCGAAGCTGAGGTCGTCCGCCTCCGAGTGGAACATCAGGCTGTTGCCGATCGTGACCGTATCGCCGCTGCGGGCGGTGACGGTGCCCTCGACGGTATTCGAGCCCGAGCCGACGACGCTCGAGCCGGCTGCGACGGTCGCGGCGGTGAAGGTCGCCGCGGAGCGGTTCCACGTGCCGTAGGCCGAGGTCAGCGTGCCGGTGGGAAGCGTGGCGAGCTCGGTGAGCCCGGCAGCCCCCGTGTAGTTCGTGCCGTTGATGGAATAGGTGGTCGAGCCGGTCGTGTTGACGGTGACCTGGCCGGTGGTGTCCTCGGCATCCTCGAACGGCCGCACATTCACCACGTAGTCACCGGCGGCGGCGTTCACGCTCGCAAGCGCGCCGCGCACGTGGATCTGCCGGGTGGCATCGGGCGCGAGGCTCGCCGTCAGCACCGGGTTGACGGTGACCGTGATCGGATTGGCGGCGAGGTTCACGGCATTCGAGGCGAGCAGATTGAAATCGAGCGCGAGATTGGCGACGGCGCCCTCGGTGACGACGAGCTGATTGCTGCCGCCGAGCACCAGCTTGACCGTGATGGGCGCGCTCACGGGCTGTCCGGTGCTGCCGTCGAGGATGTCGGCGGCCGGCACGGTGACATTGCCGCTCGCGGTGCTCACCACGAGGGTGGCGCCCGAGTAATCGAGGGTGAGCGCGGCGGAGGTGTAGCGGCCCGCGGGTACCTGATCGGCGCTGATGATTTCCGAGAGGTTCACCAGCTGCGTGAAGTCGATCTGCGTCGCGACGGGTACGGTCTGCACGGTGCTGCCGTCGGAGCGAGTCAGGGTGAGCGAGTCGACTTTGACGATGTAGCTCACGAAATCGCCGGGCTGGTCGGTGATCGACACCACGGCAGTGCCGCAGCCCGAGCAGGCCTGTGCCTGCTGCGAGGGCGAGGTCGCGCTCGGGGTCGATGTCGCGGGGCTCGATCCCGCGCCGCCGCAGCCGGCGAGCGCGAGGTAAGCGAGCGCGAGGAGCGTCGAGGCGAAGAACGTGCGGGAGGTGCGCGCGGTCAGGCGCGAGGCGGTCGTGCAGTTCATACGATGTCTTTCATGGCAACGCTCGTGGTCCAGGCATTCTAGGACCCGGGCCGCGGGGCGGAAAACCGTCTCCGGATGCCGACGGTTCCCGCTCGCGAGCGTCGCCGAAAACAGACCCGCGGCGCGGCTAATCGAGCGGCTCGACGTCGTGGAAACGCGTGTAGTCGAAGCGATCGATGCCGTCCTCTCCGGTGGTGAAGACGTCGGCGAAGGAGTGATTCCAACGAAGCCCTGAAACCGGGTACTCGTAACGGGCCATCATCGTCTGGCCCGTCGTCTCGTCCGTGCCCCAGATGGTGAGCAGCAGCAGGTCCCTGGATGCGGCGAGCGACTCCGCCGTCGCGCCCGAGAGCGGGCTCGCCTCGTCGATGACGTGCAGCAGGCTCCAGCCGAACAGGAACACCGGCTGCTCGTTGCGCCGCAGCGGCAGGTCGTAGATGCGCCGGATCCGATAGCCCTCCGCCGTCTTCTCATCGCGCAGCAGCCGCAGTTGCGCGGTCGCCTCCATGATGACGTTCTGCCGCTCGTTGGCGGCGCGCAGCATGAGCGTGCGCTGCCCGTCGAAGTCGCGGATGACCGCGTGCTTCGCGAACAGGATCCGCGCGGTGGGGCGCGAGAAGCGCGCGAACATCATGCCGGTGATGAGCGCGAGGCTCATCATGCCGGTGAAGATCTCGACCGAGGCGACGAGGTGGGCGTAGGGCGTCCGCGGATGCATGTCGCCGTAGCCGACGGTCGCGAGCGTCTCGACGCTGAAGAAGAAGAGGCCCCAGTAATCGGGCGGGTTGAGGTTGGCGACGCCGGCCGTTCCGAGCGCATAGAGGCTGGCGAAGATCAGGTTGAAGAGCACGAAGAAGCCGGCGTAGCTCGCGAACAGCGTCGGCCAGCGCATCGTCATGAACAGGTGATACAGGTCCTGCCACGGCCGCACCGGCAATCCGTAGGTGAGCACCTGTCGGCCGGCGGGGAAGACGTGGCGCGTGACGGAGCGTCTCATTGCGTCGAGTTTATCCTGCGGCGGCGCGATTGACGCCGTGGAATTGGTACCGCTACCATCCGGCTCCCCCGGGCTGGAAGCATCGCGCTGTACCTCGGCATCGACATCGGCACCTCGAGCGTGAAAGCCGTGCTCCTCGAGGAACGAGGCTGCATCGCCGGCCAGGCCTCGTGTGCGCTCGAGGTGAGCCGCCCCGCGCCCGGGATGTCAGAGCAGGACCCCGGGCAGTGGTGGGACGCCACCGTGCGTGCCGTGACCGCCCTTCCCCAGGCGGCTCGCGCGAGCGTGCGCGCGGTCGGGCTTTCCGGGCAGATGCACGGGGCGACGCTCCTCGATGCGAGTGATACGCCGCTGCGGCCGGCGATCCTGTGGAACGACGGGCGCTCGGGGCAGGAGTGCCGGGAGATCGAGCGCCGCGAGCCTTCGGCGCGCACGCTCACCGGCAACATCATGATGCCGGGCTTCACCGCGCCGAAGCTCCTGTGGGTGGCGCGGCACGAGCCGGACCTCTTCCGTCGCACCCGCTGCGTGTTGCTGCCGAAGGATTACGTGCGGCTGCGGCTGACGGGAGACAAGGTCAGCGAGATGTCGGACGCTTCGGGCACGGGCTGGCTGGATGTCGGCAGACGCGAGTGGTCCGAGGCGCTGCTCGCGGCGACCGGGATGAGCGTCGGGCACATGCCCCGGCTCATCGAGGGGACGGAGGTCTCGGGCGCGCTCGGCGCTTCCGTCGCGGCGCTCCTCGGCCTGCCGCGGGTCATCGTGGCCGGCGGCGGCGGCGACAATGCAGCGAGCGCGGTCGGTCTGGGGGTCGTGCGCCCGGGCGAGGCGTTTCTCTCGCTCGGCACCTCCGGCGTGCTGTTTGTGGTCACCGAGCGCTTCCTTGCGAATCCCGACCGCGCCGCCCACGCCTTCTGTCAC
>JAKAZP010000120.1 GCA_021815905.1 Pseudomonadota bacterium
TCCGATCTGCTGCGCTCGGGCGCCCGGGCGGGCGATCAACTGTTCGTCTCGGGCACTCCGGGCGATGCGGCCGCCGGCCTCGCGCTCGAGCAGGGCCGGCTCGCGGCGAGCGAGCCGGCGGCGAGCTACCTGCGCGAGCGCTTCCTCTATCCGGCGCCGCGGGTCGCTCTCGGTGAGTGTCTGCGCCGCTACGCGAGCGCATGCATCGACGTCTCGGACGGACTGCTCGGGGATGCCGCGAAGCTCGCCCGCGCGAGCGGCTGCGGCGTCGAGATCGCCTACGAGGAGCTGCCCGTGTCCGAGGCGCTCGAGCGGTCGGTGGGCGAGGAGCGCGCCCGCGAGCTCGCGCTCACGGGCGGGGATGACTACGAGCTGTGCTTCAGCGCGCGGCCGGCGCTCGCCGCGAAGCTTCTCGCGGAGCTGCCGCCGCAGCGCTGGGGCTATCGGCGCATCGGCACGCTGCGCGCGCCGCCCGGCGCCTGCGTGCTGCGCGCGGGGCAGATCATGAGCGTGCCGGGCTCGGGGTACGATCACTTCGCCGCCCCGTGAGCGAGCCGGCGCGAACTTCACATAACTTCGCGCCGGGTGATTTTCTCGGGCAACCAAGTGATGCATCACAGTCAGCCCCCGGAGCCCGATCGTATTCTTTCGCGCGTCTCACGACCTGCCGCGCCTCATGCCCGCACCCGCTCAAGGATCCCTTCCACGTCCCAAGTCCGCCGCGCGCAGCGTTCCTGAGCGCATCGGCAAATACGTGGTCATCAAGGAAGTCGGGCGCGGCAGCACCGGTGTCGTCTACCTGTCGCACGACGCCTACTACGGTCGGGACGTCGCCATCAAGGTCTACAACATGGACGCGGGCGCGGATGCCGAGCGGGCGCGGATCGCGCGCAAGATGTTCCTCTCCGAGGCGCATCTGGTCGGCATGCTGCAGCATCCGCACATCCTGCCCATCTACGACGCGGGCGAGGAGAACGGACGTTGCTACATCGTCACCGAGCACGTGCACGGGGCGCGCACGCTCGCCGCCTACTGCCGTCCGGACAACCTGCTGCGCATCGACGACACGGTCGAGATCATCTACAAGTGCTCCAAGGCGCTGCACTACGCGCATACCCGCGGCGTGATCCATCGCGACGTCAAGCCGTCCAACATCATGCTCACGCAGGACAGCGACGTGCGCATCATCGATTTCGGCATCGCGCTGGTCGCCGACTCGGAGATCTCGCGCATCGAGGGCATCGCCGGCAGCCCTTCCTACATGTCTCCCGAGCAGGTGCAGAGCCTCGAGCTCACCAACCGCTCCGACCTGTACTCCCTCGGCGCGGTGATGTACGAGCTGCTCACCGGCTCGCGCCCCTTTCGGGCGGGCAACCTGCAGAAGCTCCTGCACCAGATCGTGTACGCGACGCCGCCGCCGATCCACACGCTGCGCAAGGACGTGCCGGAGGAGCTCGAGAACGTGGTGGCGACCGCGCTGCAGAAGGATCCGGCGAAGCGCTGCAAGAGCGGTCTGGACTTCGCCGCCGATCTCACCCGCGTGCACCAGCGGCTGCGCGAGGCGAATGCCCGCATCGATCGCCAGGAGCAGTTCGGGGTGCTGCGGCGGCTGAAGTTCTTCCACGAGTTCTCCCACGCCGAGATCTGGGAGGTGCTGCGGGCGAGCAGCTGGCAGAACTACTCCGCGGGCGAGGAGATCGTCAAGGAAGGCGAGATGGACGATCGCTTCTACATCCTCGTCTCCGGCAGCTGCGCCGTCGAACGCCACGGGCGGCGGGTCGGCGCGCTCGAGACCGGAGACTGTTTCGGCGAGGCGAGCTACGTGCAGGGAGCCAAGCGCACGGCGACCATACGCGCGGGGAGCTCGGTCACCGTGCTCAAGGTGAGCTCGACCCTCCTCGAGCAGGTCTCCGCCTCCTGCCAGCTGCGCTTCAACCGGGTGTTCCTGCGCGCCCTGATCGGTCGGCTGCAGGGGGCCGAGCAGCAGGGGGCGCCACACACCGTGTGAGCGGGGCCGGCCGATGCCGGTCCGCGCCGATCGCGGGCGAGTCGTCGCGGCGGCGGCGGGCGGGTGCGCGCACGGCGCGTGCTAATCTCTCGCCCCGTGCACATTCTGCTCATCGAGGACGATACGGAAGCGGCAAGCTTTCTCGTCAAGGGACTGCGCGAGAGCGGCTACGCGGTGGAGCACTGCGCCGAAGGGCGCGAGGGGCTGTCACGGGCATCGTCCGGCCGGTTCGATCTGATCGTCACCGATCGGATGCTGCCGCAGCTCGACGGGCTCGCCATCATTCAACATCTGCGCGCCGCGGGAGTCACCACGCCGGTGCTGGTGTTGAGCGCGCTCGGCAGCGTCGATGATCGCATCCGCGGCCTCAAGGCGGGGGGCGATGACTACCTCACCAAGCCGTTCGCCTTCGCCGAGCTCCTGGCGCGCATCGAGGCGCTGCTGCGCCGCCGCGCGAGCGGCTCGGAAAGCACCCGGCTGCGCGTCGCGGACCTCGAGTTCGATCTGCTCGCCCGGCGCGTCACGCGCGCGGGCCGGGAGATCGAGCTCACCTCGCGCGAGCAGAAGCTGCTCGAGTTCCTGATGCGCCGCGCCGGGCAGGTGGTCACGCGCACCATGCTGCTCGAGGGCGTGTGGGATCTGCACTTCGACCCTCAGAGCAACCTCGTCGACGTGCACATCAGCCGGTTGCGTCAGGCGGTCGATCGAGGCTCGGATCAGCCTCTGATCCACACCGTCCGCGGCTCCGGGTACTCGTTGCGCGAGGAGGAGTAGGGACGGTGAGGCGGCGGGATCTGTTCCACACGACAGCCTTCAGGATGTCGATGGGCTATACCCTGCTGGTCACGCTCGCGGTGTGCGTGACCCTCGGGAGCACCTACCTGCTCACCCGCAGCATCATCCAGGGCGACGTCGATCTCATCATCGCCACCGAGCTCAACAGTCTCGAGAGTCAGTACGTGCGCAGCGGCGTGCCCGGGCTCACCAGCGAGATCAATCTGCGCATCGACAGCTGGGGCCGGATCGGCGCGGTGTACATGCTGGCGAGTCCGCGTTTCGACCGGCTCGCCGGCAACGTGACCAACTGGCCGTTCGATGGCGCGCCGACCGAGCCCTGGCCGGAATTTCGCATCGAGTCCATCGAGCCGGGACAGGGCTCGGTGCATCCGGTGCGCGCCGCCGTGCGCCGGCTCGCGAACGGCGACTGGCTGCTGGTCGGCACCGACATGTCGCAGGAGCGCCGCTACTCGCACACCTTCAGGAGCGCGACGCTCTGGGGCATCGGCCTGTCGATCCTGGCGGCGGCCGCGGCGGGCTTCTCCTTCAGCTTCCGTCTGGCGCGGCGTGTCGGCACCGTGACCGACACCTGCGTGCGGATCATGTCGGGGGAGATGGGGCACCGGCTTCCCGTCGGCGGCACGAGCGACGAGTTCGACGCGCTCGCCGTGTCCGTCAACCGGGTGCTGGACCGGCTCGAGGAGCAGGCGCGGACGCTGCGCACGACTTTCGACAGCGTCGCCCACGATCTGCGCGCGCCCCTGCACCGGTTGCGGACCCGCATGGAGGCGCTCCTGCGCCAGCCCGCGCTCGAGGCGGCGGTGCGCGCTCCGGTCGAGTCGGCGCTGCGCGATGTCGATCGCCTGCAGCGTACGCTCGCGACGCTGCTGCAGATCGCGCTCGCCGAGTCCGGAGCGCCGCTCGCGGCGCCGGCGCCGGTGGATGTGGGGGAGCTTGCCGGGGAGCTGGTGGAGCTCTTCGAGCCGGTGGCCCGCGAGCGCGGATTGACGCTCACCGGGCGAGCGGATCCGGGCGTGATCGTCGAGGGCAACCGGCAGCTGCTCGCCCAGCTCATCACCAACCTCATCGAGAACGCGCTCAAGTATGTTCCGGCCGGAGGCCGGATCGAGGTCGGCCTGCGACGGCTCCCCGAGAGCGCGCAGCTCGTGGTGAGCGACAACGGGCCGGGAATGGCGCCCGAGGAGCGCTTGCGGGCCGGTCAGCCGTTCGCCCGGATCGGGCAGCGCCCGGGCGTCGAGGGCAGCGGGCTCGGGCTCTCGCTGGTGTCGGCGATCGCGCGGCTGCACCGCGCGCGGCTCACCCTCGAGAGCAACGACCCGGGGCTGCGAGCCGTGGTGGATCTGCCGCTCAGTCAGGCGTCTTTGTCGCGCTCGATGAGCGCGTAAGCGGAGTGGTTGTGGATGGACTCGAAGTTCTCCGACTCCACCACGTAAGCGCCGATGCGCTGGTCGGCATTCAGGCGGGTCGCGACGTCCCGCACCATGTCCTCGACGAACTTCGGATTGTCGTACGCGCGCTCGGTGACGAATTTCTCGTCCGGGCGCTTCAAGATTCCGTAGAGCTCGCACGAAGCCTCGGCCTCGGCGAGCTCGATGAGCTCCTCGATCCACATGTGGTGGCGCAGCTTCGCGGTGATGGTCACGTGCGAGCGCTGATTGTGGGCACCGTAGGAGGAGATGCGCTTCGAGCACGGGCACAGACTCGTCACCGGCACGATGACCCGCACCCACAGCTCCGTGCGCCCGTCGCGGTACTCGCCGATGAGACTCGCCCGGTAGTCCATCAGGCTCTCGACGCCGCTCACGGGTGCGCGTTTCATGATGAAGAACGGGAAGGTCATCTCGATGTGGCCGGCGTCGGCCTCCAGGCGCCCCGTCATGGTCTCGAGCATGGTCCGGAAGGACTCGACGGAGATCTCGCGCTCGGCATGCAGGATCTCGACGAACCGCGACATGTGAGTTCCCTTGAAGTCGTGCGGGAGGCTCACGAACATGTTGAAGGTCGCGATGGTGTGCTGCTCGCCGGCGGAGCGGTCCTTCACCCGCACGGGGTGGCTGATGTCCTTGATGCCCACGCGGTTGATCGGCAGGCGGCGCGTGTCCGCCCGGCCTTGCACGTCTTCGACGTCGGCGAGCACCGGGCGCGCGGTCTGGGCGGTGGTCGGAGGGGGGCTCATGGCGGAAAGCCTACCGCATCGCGGGCGGCGGCACCTATTCCGATCGGGGGAGCCGCCGGGCGCTCTCCCGGCCGGGAGACCGCCGCGATCGGGGCCGGGGCGCCCGCGGGCTCAGGCGCCGCCGACCGAGCGTAAGCGCTCGCGCGACTGCAGCGCCCACCAACGCTCGATCCCGGCGTGAATGGAGGCGGCGTCGAGGCCCGCGGCGACCAGGCAGGACTCGCGTGAGCCGTGCTCGATGAAGCGGTCGGGAATGCCGAGGTGAAGGAGCGGCAGCGACACGCCTTCCGAGGCGAGGAGCTCGGCGACGGCGGACCCTGCGCCGCCCTTGACGACGTTCTCCTCCAGCGTGACGAAGGCCTGGTGGCGCGAGGCGAGCTCGAGGATGAGCGACTCGTCGAGGGGCTTGATGAAGCGCATGTCGACGAGCGTGGCATCGAGCCGCTCGGCGCAGCGCGCCGCGCTCTCGAGCAGCGCGCCGAAGGAGAGGATGGCGAGACCGCTTCGACCCTCGCGCTTCACGAGCCCGCGGCCGACGGGGATGGCGGTGAACGCCTTCTCGACGGGCACGCCAGGTCCGGTGCCGCGCGGATAGCGCACCAGCGCCGGGGTGTCGAGGGTGGTGCCGGTGTAGAGCATCTGCCGGCACTCGTTCTCGTCGCTCGGGGCCATGACGACGAGATTCGGGATGCAGCGCAGGAACGAGAGGTCGAACGAGCCCTGATGGGTGGCGCCGTCGGAGCCGACGAGGCCCGCTCGATCGAGCGCGAACAGCACCGGCAGCTTCTGCAGCGCGACATCGTGGATCAGCTGATCGTACGCGCGCTGCAGGAACGTGGAGTAAATGGCGACCACCGGCCTCAAGCCCTCGGCGGCGAGCCCCGCGGCGAAGGTGACCGCGTGCTGCTCGGCGATCGCGACGTCGAAGTAGCGGTCGGGGAAGCCCTTGGAGAACGCCACCAGGTCCGAGCCCTCGCGCATGGCGGGGGTGATGCCGATGATGCGCGGGTCGCGCTCGGCGACGTCACAGAGCCATTGCCCGAACACCTTCGAGTAGGACGGCCCGCTGGCGGCCTCCTTGAAGATGGTGCCGCTCTTCGGATCGAAGGGGCCCGGGCCATGCCACTTGATCGGATCGGCCTCGGCGGGCGCATAGCCCTTGCCCTTGCGCGTGACGACGTGCAGGAACTGCGGACCGCGCAGCTTGCGCACGTTGCGCAGCGTCGCCACCAGCGCGCGCACGTCGTGCCCGTCCATGGGACCGATGTAGTTGAAGCCGAGCTCCTCGAACAGCGTGCCGGGCAGCACCATGCCCTTCAGGTGCTCCTCCGAGCGCCGGGCGAGCTCCCACACCGCCGGCATCTGCCTCAGGACCTTCTTGCCCCCCTCACGCAGGTGCGAGTACACGCGCCCCGAGAGCGCGGCGGCGAAGTAGTTCGAGAGCGCCCCGACGTTCTCCGAGATCGACATGTCGTTGTCGTTCAGGATGACGAGCAGATCCGCCGGCAGGGAGCCGGCGTGATTCAGCGCCTCGAACGCCATGCCCGCCGTCATGGCCCCATCGCCGATCACCGCGACCACGCGCCGCGGGTTTCCGGAGCGCTCCGCGGCGATCGCCATGCCGAGAGCGGCGCTGATCGAGGTGCTGGAGTGCCCGACGCCGAAGGTGTCGTACTCGCTTTCCGCGCGGCTCGGGAAGGGCGCGAGGCCACCCGGTTGCTTGACGGTGTGCAGCTGCTCGCGCCGTCCCGTGAGCACCTTGTGCGGATAGGCCTGGTGGCCCACGTCCCATACGAGCCGATCGTGCGGGGTGTCGTAGACGTAGTGCAGAGCGATCGTGAGCTCGACGGTGCCGAGCCCGGCGGCGAAATGTCCGCCCCGGGTGCTGACCGTCTGGATCAGGAACTGCCGCAGCTCGTCCGCGAGCGACGGCAGCTCGGCTACCGGCAGACGGCGAAGGTCGGCGGGGGAGGCGATCGTCTCGAGCAGAGGGTAGGCGTCGGATGGGGCGGTCATCGGGTGCAGTGTACACTTGGGAACGGCGTCTCTTGCAATCCCTGCCGTGGGGAAAAAGCAACGCGAGAGGCGCTCACTCCGCCGTCTGCGCTCCGCTCGGCCCTTCCTGCGCGCTGAAAGGCTCCGTCTGGTGCTGCCCGTCGCGCTTCAGCAAGATCTCGACCCGCTGCTGCGCCGCTTTCAGGGAGCTTTGGCATTGTCGCGTCAGCTCCACACCGCGCTCGAAAGTCTTGATGGCCTCATCGAGGGGCAGGTCGCCCCGCTCGAGCCGCTCGACGAGAGACTCGAGCTCCGCGAGTGCCTTTTCGAAATCCGGAATGTTGCTCATGCACGGCGGGAAGAGTGGCGGGTCCGTGGACGGATACAATGCGCCTGTCCGTCCGGGCGGTACCTTATACAGCGGCGGCTTCGCCGGTCAATGCGGTTGACGCGCCCGGACCGTCGGCTTAGAGTCGCAGCCCCCCGGTTAGAACCAGTCTAAGATAGGAGACAGCGCCATGAACCTCAAGGGCACCAAGACCGAGAAGAACCTCAAGGACGCATTTGCGGGTGAATCTCAGGCCAATCGTCGCTATCTGTATTTCGCCGCCAAGGCCGATGTCGAAG
>JAKAZP010000121.1 GCA_021815905.1 Pseudomonadota bacterium
ATGCGGGCGTCGCTCTCGATGGAGTCCTTCAGTGCGAGCAGCAGTTCCATGCTGGTGAGGCTGTGGGCGGTGCCGCGCGTGATGGCGTTCGAGATGGCGTTGATCACGAAGCGGGGGCTGACGCCCGTCATGCCCTCCTCGGGCGTCTCGGCATGCAGCCGCGTCCCCTCGGTCTCGGGAACGCCCTCCACCGCCTCTCCCGCATAGAGCCTGAGCTTCTTCGCGATATCCAGCCCTTCGCGCTCGGGCTTCACGAGCCGCGTCAGGATCGCGAATACCGCGGCGAGATTGAGCACGTGAGGATCGAGGTGCACGTTGCGGAACGCGGGGGCGCCGGAGACCAGCTTCTGGTAGATGCGGGACTCGTCGCGATAGGACAGCGCGTACGGGACCTTGATGATCACCATGCGATCGAGCAGCGCCTCGTTTTCCTTCTCCTGCAGGAACTTGTGGAACTCGGCGAGATTGGTGTGCGCGAGGATGGTCTCGTCGAGATGGATGAGCGGAAAGCGCGAGACCTTGACGTTCTTCTCCTGGGTCAGCGTCAGCAGCAGGTAGAGGAACTCGCGCTTGACCTTCAGGATCTCGATCATCTCGAGCATGCCGCGGCTCGCCGCGTAGACCGCGCCCGACCACGACCACGCGCGAGGATCGCCCTCGTCGCCGATCTGCGCGACCTTGGCCAGATCCACGGAGCCGACCAGGTCGGCGATGTCGGCGGTGGTGGGATCGTGCGGCGCATAGGTGCCGATGCCGGCGCGCGAGGCCTCGGAGAGGAAGATCCGCTCGACCGGCACGCGCACGAAGTCGCCCTCGAACTCGCGCTCGACGTAGTCGCGGGCCCAGGGCGAGAGCTCGCCCTGGATGGTGACACCGTAGCGGTCCCGGAATTCGGCCCTGAGGCTCGTCGGCACGAGGTTCAGCGGGTTCTCGCGCAGCGGCGAGCCCTTGATGGCGTACAGCGCCCCCTCTTCGGTGCGGCTGTACTCCTCCAGGCCACGCTTCAGCAGTATGGCCATGGTGGATTTGCCGCCCGACGGAGGTCCCAGCAGCAGCAGCAGCCGGCGGCCAACATCGGAGCCCGCCGCGGCGCCCTTGAAGTAATCGACCACCCGCGAGAGCGGCTCATCGATGCCGAACAGCTCGCGCCTGAAGAGCTCGCGCGCGCGCTCGCTCTCGGGGGCGTCGGGTTGCGCGGCGCGGCCGTGCCAGCGAAGCATGTCCCAGATGTACTCATGGCTGGTGCGCGCCAGGGACGCCGCGTTCGCCGGCAGGATGTCGGCGAGAAACTCGCCGAAGGTCCCTTCCCAGCGCTGCGCGCGGTGAAGACGGCTGAAGGAGCTCAGCGACTCGATGAAGGCGGAGTGTTTCGCAATGCCCGGATCAGTTGACAGCGACGGCATCGTCTTTCCCTCCGTTCAGCTCATGGGTGTCCAACCGGAAGTTTCGCGAGCGCCGCTCTCGAGTTGGATCCAACGATTGGCGCGGTGGGCGGCGGATCTCGAGTTCCCGGTCCTGCTTCGATTAAGACGATCACTGAGAGCAATTGTTCAACCGCGGAGCGCAGGTACCGGGCGTCCCCGGCCGCGAGCGCCCCGGTCCACGCCTTACGCAAAGCAAAATGCATGCCCACTTCGACGCGTCCGTCGGCGGGAGGATTGCCTCCGGAAGGATCGCCACCCCGACATCGGCACCGTTCGAGGTCAGAGGCGCAGTGGAGCGCGCGACGGCGGTGCGGAACGAGGAGAATGATGCCATCACGCGCCGTGACCTTGCCCCCGCGCATGTCGCTGCGCTCTTCCTGCATGAGGAGAGCCGCGTGAGCCGCGACCACCCCGAACACCCGTAAGGTGCGCATGGGGACATCTTATGTTCTGTTCTCAGCCCGCGCTACTGCATGCGCGGCCGCAAAGCGAGCACTGCTTCAGAGTTTCCGCGTTGCGCTTGCGCCCCTTTTGCGCATGCCTGTCGTACTGTGAACTGCGGCACTGCGGTGCGCCGAAGGCCCACTAAGCTGCGGCAGACCCCATTTTTCCGTGCGCGATCAAGCGGGTGGGCGCCGAGGGCGCGTCGGAGGGCGCAACGCGCGCACTCCGGCGAGTCTTTGATCGAGTGGGAGACACATCAGTGGCCAATGCAGTTCCGAATGCATCGCGCAATCTCGAGTCCGCCGCGAGCGGACCTTCGTCCGACACGCAAGGCGTCTCCCCCCGACCGAGCGTCGATCTGACAGCCCTCACCCAGCGCGACGACTTCCTGCTCGAGCTCGGCGAGACGCTCGGCGGGCAGGCGTCGGTTCATCCGGTCGACTCGCTGGAGAAAGCGCTCGAGAGCCTCTCGAGCACGAAGCGCGGACAGGTTCTCGTCATCGATGCCCGCGAAGTGCGCGAGCTGCGAGCCGACATCGAGCGCGTGGCGCGCGAGGCGCCGCATGCGATCGCGCTCGTGTTTGCGGAGTCGCATGCCGAGCGGGAAACGGCGGCAGCCCTGAAGGGCACGAGCGTGTTCGCCGTGCTCACCATCCCGGTCCAATCCCCCAAGACGGCGGCGGTTCTCGATGCCGCCCTGCAGGATGCCGTGAACAGAAGCGCTGCCGTGCGCGGCGCTCACCACCCCGAGACGGCCGAGCGCGCGCAAGCGCCCTCCATCGGGGCTTTCCGTGTAACCGCTCCCGCCGAGCCCGCCGCAACGGACCCGCCGCCGGGCAAGCCCGGGCTCGGGCTGTGGGCCGCCCTGGCCGCCGCGGGGCTTGTCCTTCTCTCGGCGGGAGGGTGGTACCTGATGAGGGGGCGGCCGGCTCCGCATCGGACCCTGGCCGGCTCGGCCGCGCCCCATGCCGCCGCGGCCGTCCGGAACGGGACGCCGATCCAGGAGCCCGCCGTCGACACCTCGATCGTGCAGGGCAAGGTCGACGAGCTCCTCGAGCAAGCGCGCCGCGCGATGCGCGAGCGGCATTACACTTCACCGAAGGGCGACAACGCTCTCGTTTACTACCGCTCCGCGCTGGTGGCCGATCCTCAGAGCGGCGAAGCGCGGGACGGCCTGCGCCGAGTCGGCAACGTCCTGGCATCGCGCTTCAACGTGGCCATGGGCAGCGGCGCCTACCCGGCTGCGGCGCTCGCGCTCGCGACGCTCCGCGTCGCGCGCCCCTCGGATGCCCGCATCGGGCCGTTCGAGGTCGAGCTGGCCGATGCGCGCATCTCCAAGGCCCTCGCCGCCGGCAATCTCGATCGCGCCGCGGCGCTGCTGGCCGATGCGCGGCAATCGGGCGCGGTGCCGGACCAGCAGCTTGCCACCTGGCAGGCGGAAATCTCCAAGCTCAAGCAGAGCGCCAAGTCGCAGACTCTCGCGGCGCTCGTCGATGAGCGCATCCAATCCGATGAGCTGACCGGGCCGGCGGGCGACAGCGCCCAGGACTACCTCGGGCAGCTGCGCTCGATCGCGCCGGGCTCGGCGGCGACGCAACAGGCCACGCAGGCGCTCACGAGCGCGTTTCTCGCCAAGGCGCGCGCGAACGGTCTCGCGGGCAACAGCGCCGGGGAGGCGCGCTGGCTCGCCGCCGCCCGCGCCGACGGAGTCTCGCAGCGCAGGATCGCCCAGTTGCAGCGACAGCTCACCACCTCTGAGGCCCAGGCCGCGCAGGCGCGCGCCGATCACCTGCTCTCGCTCGTGCGAGCGCGGCTCGAGAGCGGCGCGCTCACCGGTCCGGCGGACGACAGCGCCGCGTACTACCTGACGGAGCTCGAGCAAAGCCAGCCGTCCGCCGCCATGCAGGCTTCTGCCGGGCGGCAGAAGGCCCGGCTCGCCACCGCGCTGCTCGCGCGAGCGCGGCAGGAGATGCGCTCGGGCGAGAAGAGCGTGGCCGAAGCGGACCTCTCCCAGGCGAAGAGCTGGGGCGCGAGCGCATCCCAGGCGAGCGCGATCGAGCGCGAGGCTCCCGCCGGCGTGCCGGCGGACAAGGCGGCCTCGGGCCCGGACTTCGCGCGGCTCGCCGCCGAGCTCGAGCGCGTCCGCTACGCCCCACCGCAGTACCCGGATGAAGCCCTCACCGACCGGATCGCCGGCAGCGTGACCGTGCAGTTCGTGGTGGACAAGCGCGGCATCACGCGCGACCTGAAGGTCGTGAGCGCCGACCCCCCCGGGGTGTTCGACAGGGCGGTGCTCGACGCCGTCAGACAGTGGCGCTATCGCCCGGTGAGCTACCACGGCGAGCCCATCGAGGTCCCGGTGAAGACGCTCATCCGCTTCGAGCTCCCGAAGTAGGGCGGAAAGACGCTCATGAAAATCAAAGGCGCAGATCGCAACCGGCTCGTGCTCGCGGGCGCGGGCACCGCCCTCATCCTCATGATGGGTCTCGCCCTGCTTGCGGGCTTCAGACTCGCCACCCGGATCCGCTCGAGCATCGGCTCGCTCCAGACCGCGAGTGAGCTTCAGACCTACCCGCGGCTCATCAACCAGGAGCTGACCGCGCTCAGGCAACGGCTCGAGACGCGCGAGTACACCGGGAAGGTCCACGCGGAGCTCGCGAGCACGGCCCGGCGCTTCGACCACGACATCGACACACTGAAGCGCGGCCCCGAGGCCCGCTCCGCGGGCCTGAAAGAGGCGCTTGCCCTCTGGAGCAACTACGGCACCGTGTTGGGTCCCGTGCTCGCTTTCTCCGGCGAGCCGTATACCGACACCGACGCGGGCAGCACCCTCTCGGCGCGCGGCCGGATCTATTACTCCGAAGTGCGGCAGGCGCAGCTGCTCTCGAGGGGGTACGCCGACCGTCTGCACGGGCAACTGGCCGCCGTCACCCTCTCCCTCCAGGCGCGCACGTCGGCGGCCGCGGCGCGCCTGCGCGGGCTGCTCTCCGGCGGCCTGCTCGCCGCCCTCGCGCTCGCGCTCGCCGCCGCATACTTCCAGATGACCCGCGCCCGCTCTCAACGCGCCGCGCGCGAGGCCCAGGAGCAGACCCGGGACATTCTGAACACGGTGCGCGAGGGCTTCTTCCTGCTCGATGCGGATTACCGCATCGGCTCGGTCTGGTCCGACGCGCTCACGCGCATGTTCGGCCGCAGCGACTTCGCGGGGCTCTCGTTCGAGAAGCTGCTCGAGGGGCGGGTGTCCCCGGGCACCCTCGCGACCGCCATGAAGTACATCAAGCTTCTCTGGGGCGACCGCGCGCACGAGAACCTGATGAAGAGCATCAACCCCCTGGGGCAGCTCGAAGTCACCATGGACAATGGCCGCGGCAGCAAGGAGACGCGCTACCTGCAGTTCGACTTTCACCGCGTCACCGGCGCGAAGGGCATCAAGTACGTGCTGTGCTCGGTGGGCGACATCACCTCCAACGTGCTGCTCGCGAAGGAGCTGCAGGACGCGCAGGAGAACGCCAGCGCCCAGCTCGACATGATGCTCGGCATGATGCACGTCGATCCGCTGCAGCTCGGCACGTTCCTCGAGGCGACCGAGGCGGGATTGCAGCACATCAACTCCATACTGAAGCAGCCGGCGCGCACGGACGCCGAGTTCCGCCGCAAGCTCGGAGGGCTGTTCAGGGAGCTGCACACCATCAAGGGAGAGGCCTCGGCGCTCAACCTGATGACCATCGCGCAGCGCGTGCACAGCCTCGAGGACATGGTCGGCGAGCTGAAAAAGAAGCTCGAGCTCTCGGGGAACGACTTCCTGCCGATGGTGCTCAAGCTCGATGATCTGCTCGCGCACCTGCGCGGAGTGCGCGAGATGGCGACGCGCCTCACCACGGTCAAGCCGCCGCAGGCGCAAGCCGCGGATGCCGCGACCGATGTGACGGGCACTCAGCCCGCCGCCCGTTCCGGCGGCCGACCGGCCGAGGACTTGGGCCCGACGCTGCATGCCCTCGCCGACAAGCTGGCTCAGGAGCATCGCAAGCGGTTCAAGCTGACACTGTCGGGCCTTGCGGAAGTGCCGGCCCGCTACCAGGCGACGGTGAAGGACTGCGTGATTCAGATGCTGCGCAATGCGGCCGTGCATGGCATCGAGGCTTCCGAGGTGCGCCGGACGCGCGCCAAGAGCGATGTCGGGACGGTGCGCGCGGAATTCCGCGCCTCGAGCGAGGGCTACGAGCTCGTGTTCGAGGACGACGGCGCCGGGATCTCCATGGACGCGCTGAAGCAGGCCGCCGTGCGCAGGAGCCTGATCAGCGCGGAAGAAGCCGCCCGGATGGACGCCCGGGCCGCCATGACGCTGATCTTCCGGCCGGGATTCTCCACCCAGGACGAGGTGACCATGGATGCCGGCCGCGGCGTCGGCATGGACGTCATCGCGCGCTCGGTGCACGAGCTCGGCGGCAAGATCGGCGTCAGCACGAACCCGGGGCGCTACACCCGCTTCAGGATCGTGCTGCCGGCGCTCGAGGCGACCAGCTCGGCGGTGGCTTGAGGCGTTCCATGACACAAACTGACGGCGGCAAGCGGCAGATCAGGCTGTTGATCGTCGACGACTCGAACATCATGCGGCGCCGGATCGAGCGCTCGCAGCAGTTCGAGGAGCTCGAGGTGGTCGGCTCGGCGGCCAACGGCTTCGAGGCGATCGAGATGTTCCGCCGGACCGACCCGGACATGGTGACGATGGACCTCACCATGCCCCAGATGGACGGCATCGAGTGCATCACCCAGCTGGTGCAGCTGAAGCCGCAGGTGCGCATTCTCGTGATCTCGGCGCTCGCCGACAAAGCAACGGCGGTCGAGGCGATGGAGCGCGGTGCCAACGGCTTTCTCAACAAGCCGTTCACCGACCGCCAGCTGAACGAAGCGATCGCCGATCTGATGACCTGAGAGCGGCGGGAGAGCGGCCAAGATGTTGCGCGAAGAGGAGCTGAAGACGTTCGTCGACGGAACGACCAACTACTTCGAGGTGGCAGCCCAGCAGCCCGCCTCGATCGGCTCGCCGTACCTCACCGAGGGCTCGCCCGCGCTGCACGACTATACCGGCGTCATCACGGTCTCGGGCAAGCGCCAAGGGGTGGTCTACTTCACGGCCCCGCGCGCGATGCTGACGGTGCTGCTCATGAAGATGCAGGAGAACGATTTCAGCCACGAGACGATGCGCGACCTCGTCGGGGAGGTCGCCAACACGATCTCGGGCAACGCGCGACGCGACTTCGGCCGCGAGTTCGTGATCTCGGTGCCGAGCGTGCTCTCGGGAGACAAGCCGGACATTCCCAGCAAGCCCGGCGCGCGCTCGTTCGTGATTCCCATCAACTGGCGCAGTCACTCCGCGAAGCTGGTGGTCTCGCTCACCTGAGGCGCGCCGCGCGGTATACTGCGCGGATGGCCGGAAGCAAGCCGATCGCGCCGTCCGAGATCACACCTCCCGGGACCTACTTCGACCGGCGCCGCGTCCTCACCGGACTCCTCGCCGCCGGAGCGACCGCGCGGATCGGCGCGGCGCGCGCAGCGATCGTGCCGTCGCAGGCGGGCGCCCCGCTCGACTTCACCCTCGACCAGGCCGATTCGGTCGATGCCCTGGTGCACGCCCCGGACCAGGATGAGACGCCGAACACCTGGTATCAGATCACCCACTACAACAACTATTACGAATTCGGTCTCGGCAAGGCCGATCCC
>JAKAZP010000122.1 GCA_021815905.1 Pseudomonadota bacterium
GCTGAGCGTAACTTCAACGGCATCGTCACGAGCATCCTTCGTATCAAGGCCAACGATACTCCCCAGGAAATCGATTTCCTTGACCCCGAGTCCCGGGACGGTCATGCCGAGCTTCGCGGTCTGTGGCATTGCGTCCTCGGGAGCTACCCGGTAGAGCTTCCACTTCGACCCGATGCCAGTGCGTTCACGACTGTTGAGCTTCTCACCCAGTGCATTTGCCGCGCTGACCGAACCGATAAAATCAACATCGCCGCTTATACCCTGAGAAAGCTCCTCCGGGATGCTTACTTCGTACAGCTCAGCCCAGAGGGCCAATGCTTGCCCGCCGACGAGTAGCGAATCCGCCTCGGCGGCCTCCAGGATCTCCCGGATCTCCCCCGGCGCAAGAGGAAGCTCCGGAAGCGCCATCATTCGTTTCCCTGCCGGAGCAACCCGCGCGCCGAAGAACTCCTGTCGGGCCATTTGATTTTCGCGCCCTGCAGATCCTGTGACTTCAGCAAGTACAAAGACCGCTGCGGGACCTGGCCACTGCGCACCAGCGCCTGGTCCCTTGCCTGGGCTGCACGCTTCATGTCCCAGAACTGCGCGGCAGAGATCGAGATCACTTCCAACTGGCTACCGCCTTTCACCGCTGGACGACGCACGCGCTTCGGCAAAGCCTTTTCCCGCGGGTTAGCCTCGCCCGAGTCCTCCAGCCGGACGAGATCCCCCAGGAGCGCTTGGCTGTCGAGCTGTTGCAGCACCACGGCCAGCACGCCGATGGATACTCCAGGTTCACCGGCCTCGAGCCGGCGCACGGTCCCCATGCTGCAGGAGGCCGCAGCGGCGACGTCCGCGAGTCGCAGGCGGCGCTTCTTGCGTGCCACCCGCAGGGCGAGCCCAAGTTTCCGGAGCGACAGATTGACGTCCAGAGACATGGAAGTATGGGCAGTACTCTTCATAGCAGTCCATATATAGCATATTAAGCACTATAGCAACTCATATATAGATCTCAATGACGTAAGCCGGCCCCACACCGCATAGCGGATATTGCGCCTCATTATGTAAAGAAATGGTCCCGATCGCAGCCCTGGCGGCTGGCAGGCCAGCGCAGAGCCGCCGGGCTCATTCCGGCCATTTGCCGCCCGTCGCCGCGTTCCCAGACCAGCCGTTCGAAAGCCGCTTCCTCCAGGAACCTACTTCGCAACCGCGAGCGCCATGAATTTGAAGTCGATCGTCCATCGTGCGTCCTGGGCAAGTAAATCCTCGCCAATCACCCCGTCGCTAGTGGAGCTTGCGCGTGAATTGACGATCACGTTCTTGAGTGCGATGCGTCGTCCTCCGATGATGAACGGCGTCTCCGGCACGCGGAGAGCCTGCCGTTCGGTCACGACTCCACCCGCGCTCCCTACGCGCCATACGTATTTCCTGGCGTGCGCAAATAGCGCCGGTGCGTCCCGGATTGCATTACGAGTAAAGTAGGTGCGGTCCGAGCCGGTATCCAGTTTCATGCGCAATGGATTGCCTGCTCCTGGCACGCGCACGAGAAGCAGCGGTTCAAGGCCGGAGAGCAACATGTTGGGGTGCGCCCTGGCTTCACTCGCAGTCTTGCCGCGTGAGAGGTCATAAGGATCGCCGCGCGTCCCGACGGTCACTCCACCGTCACGCTCTTCGCGAGGTTCCTCGGCTGATCGACGTCCGTGCCCTTCAAGATCGCCACGTGGTAGGCGAGCAGCTGCAGCGGAATGGCATACACCGCCGGAGCCTGGAAGTAGGTCACGTGCTTCGGCATCTCGATCACGGTGACGCCGTCGCTCGGCTGGAAGCCGGATTCCGGATCGGCGAACACGATCAGCTCGCCGCCGCGCGCGCGCACCTCCATCAAGTTGGATTTGAGCTTCTCGAGCAGGTCGTTGTTGGGGGCGACCGTGATGACGGGCATGTCGGCGTCGACCAGCGCGAGCGGGCCGTGCTTCAGCTCGCCCGCCGGATAAGCCTCGGCATGGATGTAGGAGATCTCCTTGAGCTTCAGCGCCCCCTCCATGGCGATCGGATGCAGCGCGCCGCGGCCGAGGAACAGCGCATGGTGCTTGTCGGCGAAGCGCTCGGCCAGCTGGTGCACGATGGGATCGAGCGCGAGCGTCTTCTCGATGAGGGCGGGCAGCTCGGCGAGCCGGGTCACGAGACCCCGCTCGCGCTCGGCGTCGGCGCCGTGGTGCCTGGCGAGCGCGATCACCAGCATCGAGAGGGCCGCGAGCTGCGTCGTGAAGGCCTTGGTCGAGGCGACGCCGATCTCCGGACCGGCGCGCGTCAGCATCACGAGCTCCGACTCCCGCACCAGCGAGCTTTCCGGGACGTTGCAGATCGCGAGCTGTGAGAGATAGCCGGACTCCTTCGCGAGCCGCAGCGCGGCCAGGGTGTCGGCCGTCTCCCCGGACTGGGAGATCGCGACGAACAGCGACCCCGGCGGCACGAGGGGATTGCGGTAGCGATACTCGCTCGCGATGTCGACGGCGCAGGGGATGCGGCAGATCTGCTCGATGAAGTAGCGCGCCACCGTCGCGGCGTGGAAGCTGGTGCCGCAGGCGACGAGATGCACGCCCGCGGTGCGCCTGAACACCTGGGTGGCCGCCGGACCGAAGGCGGCCTCGAGCAGACGGCCGTTGGCGAGCCGCTCCTGCAGGGTTTCGGCGATCGCTCGAGGCTGCTCGTGAATCTCCTTCAACATGAAGTGCCGGTACGGCCCCTTCTCGGCCGCATCGGCGTTGAGCTCGCTCTCGCGCGCGACGCGCTCGACGGCATTGCCGTCGCGATCGATGATGCGCACCGCGTCGCGGCGGACCTCCGCCACGTCGCCTTCCTCGAGAAACAAGAACCGGCGGGTGACCGGCAGCAGCGCCGCCACGTCGGAGGCGACGAAGTTCTCCCCCACTCCGAGTCCGATCACCACGGGACACCCCTGGCGAGCCGCGATCAGGCAGCCGGGGCCGGCCTCGCTCACGACGGCGAGCGCATAGGCGCCGTCGAGCTCCGCCACCGTGGCTCGAACGGCCTTGAACAGGTCGCGCAGCGTTTCGAGGTGCATGTGGATCCGATGCGCCACGACCTCGGTGTCGGTTTCGGACGTGAAGCGATAACCGCGGCGCTTCAGGTCCTCCCGCAGCTCGTCATGGTTCTCGATGATGCCGTTGTGCACGATGGCGAGGCCGCCGAGGGAGATGTGCGGGTGGGCGTTGCGCTCGCTCGGCACGCCGTGAGTCGCCCAGCGCGTGTGCGCAATGCCGATCTTGCCGCTCACAGGCGTCTGCTCGAGCGCCTCCGCGAGCATCCTGACCTTGCCCACGGCGCGCCGCCGGGCGAGCTTGCCCGAGCCGTCGATCACGGCGATCCCGGCGGAGTCATAGCCGCGGTATTCGAGCCGCCGCAGGCCCTCCATCAGGATGGGAACGATATTCCGCTCGGCGATCGCGCCTACGATTCCGCACATGCTTGAGCCTCGGATTCCATGAAGACCGGGCAGTTTGCCTCAAGAGCCGCGCTCCCGGCAGCGCGGTCTTTGCGGGACGGGGCCTCGGGCTGGGCCAGGCACGATTTCTGCCCCCCTCGGGCTCGCGTCCCGCTGAAAAGGATGCCCATGGGCATGAGCTTTTTCGTGTGGCTGGTTCTCGGAGTGGTGATCGGTTACCTCGGCAGTCTCATTATGAGAACCGATCCCGACCAGGGGATCTTCAGCAATGCCCTGGTGGGCTCCCTCGGGGCCCTCGCCGCCAGCTGGCTGCTGGCGCCCCGCCTGAGCGTCGCCGCCGAGGCCGGCGGCTTGAGCCTGGACGCCTTCCTGGTCTCCCTGCTGGGGGCGGTGGTCCTGGTCGGGGTGGTGGACCTGTTCCGCCGCGGGCGCGTGCGCTGACCGTACAGGTGCGGATGGACGAGCCGCCGGGGGCAGCCTAGCCTCCGCCGAATGGCTGGCACGCTTCGGCGCAACGAATCCGGCGCTCACGGTACGCGGCGGCTCGCCCGCCGGGAGATCGCAGACGCGCTGCGGGCGCTCGAGCGGCGGCCGCTCACGGACGATGCCGTGCACGAGGCGCGCAAGAGCCTGAAGCGAGCCCGCTCCATGCTGCGGCTGTTGCGCGAGGGACTGGGCGATGAGGCCTACCGGCGCGAAAACACGGCGCTCCGGGACGCCGCCCGTCCGTTGAGCGAGATCCGCGACGGCAAGGTGCTGCTCGATGCGTTCGAGCAGCTGCTCGCGCATTGCCCGGGTTCCCCGGCGCCGGCGGCCACGGACCGCCTGCACCGCGTTCTCGTCGGGCGCCGCAATGCCCTCAAGCGCACTCGGCTCGGTGGCCGAAGGCCGCTCGAGCCGCAGCGGCAGGCGCTGCGCGCGGCGCATCGCCGCGCGGGCCGCTGGAGCACCGGGAGGCGCGGCTGGAGCGTGCTCGGAACGGGACTCGAGCGCGTATACCGCAAGGGCCGCGAGGCACTGGCCCGGGCCCGAGCGCAGCGGACGCCTGCATGCCTGCACGAGTGGCGCAAGCGCACCAAGTATCTCTGGCACGCGCTGCAGGTACTCGAGCCTTCGAGACCCGCCACGATCGGCGCTCTCGCGCGCCAGGCGCATCAGCTCGCCGATGAGCTCGGCGATCACCACGATCTCACCGTGCTCGCCGGAACGTTGGTCCAGCTTGCGAGTTCCCATGACACGACCGTCGTGGAAGCGCTGCTGCCGCTGATCGACCGACGCCGCGGCGAGCTCGAGCGCGAGGCTTTTCGACTGGGAAATGTCCTCTATCGTGAGCCACCCGCAGCCCTCGAGCGGCGCTTCGCGCGCTATTGGCGCGAGTGGCGCCGCAAGCCCCGGCTGCGGTAGTGCGCGGCACGGTTTCCGCGACAGCTTTCCGGGTGCGCCCATGAGTTGCCGCGCCGCCGCGCGCGGCGCGGCGGCATCTCGCCCGGCGGGTCCCGTGCTACTTCTTCGGCTTCGTGGGCCGCTGCCAGCCTTCGATCGTGGTCTGGCGCGCGCGGGCGATGGTGAGCTTGCCCGCCGGAACCTCGCGCGCGACGGTCGAGCCCGCGCCCACCGTCGCCCCCGGGCCCACCGTGATGGGCGCCACCAGCACGCTGTTGGAGCCGGTGTGCGCGTCGTCGCCGATCACCGTCCGGTGCTTGTTCGCCCCGTCGTAGTTGGCGATGATGGTGCCGGCGCCGATGTTGACCCGCGCTCCGACCTCGGCGTCACCCACATAGGACAGGTGGTTGGCCTTGGAATCGGCCGCCATCGACGAGTTCTTCACCTCGACGAAGTTGCCGATGTGCACCCTGGCCGACAGCCTGGAGGTCGGCCTGAACCGCGCGAACGGGCCGATGTGGCACGCCGGCCCGATCACCGCGCCTTCGATCACGCAGTGCGGGTGAATCCGGGTGTCATCGCCGATCTCGGCGTCCCGGATGAGGCACCCGGGGCCGATGTGGACGCGGTCGCCGAGCCTGACGTCGCCCTCGAGCACCACGTTGACATCGAGGAACACGTCGGCGCCGTGGGTCACCGTGCCGCGCACGTCGAGCCGCGCCGGGTCCGCCACGGTCACGCCCTCGAGCATCAGGGCGCGCGCGGCGCGCCGGCGGCACTCGGCCTCCAGAGCCGCGAGCTGCAGCTTGTCGTTGACCCCGAGCGCCTCGATGACGTCGGCGCACACGAGCGGGCTCACCGTCACCCCTTCGGCGACGGCCTGCGCCACGACATCGGTCAGGTAATACTCCTTCTGGGCATTGTCGTTGCGCAGCGCCTTGAGCCAGCGCCGGAGCGATCCCGCGGGGGCGACCATGACGCCCGTGTTGCATTCGCGCAGCGCGAGCTCCGCGGCCGAGGCATCCTTCTGCTCCACGATCCGCTCGACCCGCCCCGCACGGTCGCGCACGATGCGGCCGTACCCGGTCGGATCGGGCGGTGTCATCGTGAGGAGCGCGGCCTGCCGCTCGCCCGCGAGCGCGATGAGCTGCCGCAGGGTGGCGATGCCGAGCAGCGGCACGTCGCCGTAGAGAATCAACACGCGGTGGGGGTCGGGGACCTTCGGCATGGCCTGCAACACGGCATGGCCGGTGCCCAGCCGCTCGGCCTGCAGCGTCCAGTCGACCGACTCGCCGGCGAAAGCCTCGCGGACCTTCTCTGCGCCGTGGCCGTAGACGACGTGAATCGCCGCCGGCTGAAGCGCCCGTGCCGTGCCCACGACGTGAGCCAGCAGGGGGCGGCCCGCGAGCGGCTGCAGAACCTTGGGCAGCGCCGACTTCATCCGCTTGCCCTCGCCCGCGGCGAGGATCACGACGGAGAGGGGCGAAGCGGGCGTCATCCTCTTAGCTTGCGCAAGCGCTCGATCATCTTCAACTGCGCGGCCGCGCGGGCGAGCTCGGCGAGCGCCTCCGCCTGCGTGATGTGCCCGGTGCGATCCCGCAGCGCCTCCTCGGCGCGCTGCTTGGCGGCGAGCGCCGCGGCCTCGTCGATGTCCCGGGCCCGCAGCGCCGTGTCCGCGAGCACCGTCACCTTGCTCGGCTGCACTTCGATCGCGCCACCGCCGACGAAGAAGAAATGCTCCTCGCCGTCCGGGGTCTGCACCCGGACTTCCCCGGGCTTCAGCAGCGAGAGCAGCGGCGCATGCCGCGGGGCCACCCCGATGTCCCCCTGCGATGCCGGAGCGAACACCATGGTGGCCTCGCCGGAGAAGATCTCCCCCTCGGCGCTCACGATGTCGACGTGGATGGTGTGCGGCTCGGCCATGTGGGTGCCTACTGGATGGTCTTCGCCTTGGCGATCGCCTCGTCGATGCTGCCGACCATGTAGAAGGCCTGCTCCGGCAGGTGATCGAACTCGCCGCCGATGATCCCCTTGAAGCCGCGGATGGTCTCGCTGAGCGGCACGATCTTGCCGTCCTGTCCGGTGAACACCTTCGCGACATTGAAGGGCTGGGAGAGGTAACGCTGCACCTTGCGCGCCCTGTACACCGTCTGCTTGTCGTCCTCGGACAGCTCGTCCATGCCGAGGATGGCGATGATGTCCTGCAGCTCCTTGTAGCGCTGCAGCACCGCCTGCACCCCGCGCGCGGTGTTGTAGTGCTCCTCGCCGACGACCAGCGGGTCGAGCTGCCGGCTGGTCGACTCGAGCGGGTCCACCGCGGGGTAGATGCCGAGGGTGGCGATCTGGCGCGAGAGCACGACGGTGGCGTCGAGGTGCGCGAAGGTCGTCGCCGGGGAGGGATCGGTGAAGTCGTCGGCCGGAACGTACACCGCCTGGATGGAGGTGATGGAGCCGGTCCTCGTGGAGGTGATGCGCTCCTGCAGCACGCCCATCTCCTGCGCGAGCGTCGGCTGGTAGCCGACCGCGGACGGCATGCGCCCGAGGAGAGCCGAGACCTCCGTCCCCGCCAGCGTGTAGCGATAGATGTTGTCGATGAAGAGGAGCACGTCACGCCCCCGGCCGCCGTCCTCGCGCTTCTCGTCGCGGAAGTACTCGGCCATCGTGAGGCCCGTGAGCGCCACGCGCAGGCGGTTGCCCGGCGGCTCGTTCATCTGGCCGTAGACCATCGCCACCTTGGAG
>JAKAZP010000123.1 GCA_021815905.1 Pseudomonadota bacterium
GCGTGCCGAGCGGCGGCCCGTTCATCGGTTGCTGGATCCACACCGGGTCGGCGGGGTTCGGGGGTCCCACCGAGTTGCCGTAGACCCCGACCGCGGTCGCGTACCAGTCGTTCTTCTTGTCCTTGTCCGAGTCGGGGCGCACGTCGATGGTGATGCGCCGCACTCCGGGCACCTGCGAGTCGACGACCTTCTGCCGCCACTGCCACTTGCGATGAGCCATCTCGAGCGTGCCGTCGGAGGTGCCGAGGGCCGGCAGATTGCCCGAGAGCAGCCGCACCCGCTCCATCTGATCGAGCGCCACCCACTCGGCGAAGGTCTTGTTCTCGAGGTACATCGCGGTCCTCGCCGAGGAGGTGAGCGCCTCGAGCACGGCCGCCATGCCGATGGTGACGATGGCGAGCGCCACCAGCACCTCGATGAGCGTGAAGCCGGCCGACCTGCGCCTCACGAGGCGCTCTCCGCCGGCTGCTTCTCGACGATGTGGCCGTTCTGATTCTGCCGCAGGGTGATGCGGTGCTCCGTGCCCCGCCGCTCGAGCGTGATCGCGAAGGTCGACAGATCGCCGCTCGAGTAGAGCACGACCTGCGGCGCGAGCGAGCGCTCGTGGAGGCGATCCTCGAGCACCACCGGGCGCGCATCGACCGCGAGCCGGAATTCGAGCCCCGAGGGCAGGGTCCGCTCGCGCAGCGCGTCGTCCTCGAACACGCGCCGCCAGGTGTTGCGGCGCACCGAGAACACCACGAACTCGTAGCCGTGGCGTGCGAAGACGATGCCGTAGTCGCGGGTCTGCAGCTCCGCCTGCTCGCGCGCGTAGTGCATGAGCGAGAGCAGCCGCTTGCTTTCGGTTCTGAGCGCGGTGTCGTGACCGGCGAAGTTGAGCGTGAGCACCATGGCGGCGGTCATCACGCCGATGATCATCACGACCACCAGGATCTCGAGCAGCGTGAAGCCGCTCTCGCGGTCAGTTGCCGCCGCTGCCGCCGTCACCGCCGTTGTCGCTGCTTTCGCCGTCCCCGCCGATGGTCCAGTTGCCGATGGTCGCGTTGACCCCTTTGCCGCCCGGCTGATCGTCGGCCCCGAGCGTGAAGAGATCATAGGGCTGGCCGTGCGTTCCCGGGTAAATGTAGTGATAGGGGTGCCCCCACGGATCGTGATTGAGGCGCTGCACGTACGGTCCGTTCCAGTGCGTGATCGACGAATCGCTCGGACGCTTCACCAGCGCCTCGAGTCCCTGGTCGGAGCTCGGATACACCGAGTTGTCGAGGCGGTACTCCGTGAGCGCGGTCTCGAGCGACTGGATGTCCTCCTTGGCTCTCGCGACACGGGCTTCGTCGACTTTGTTGACCACCTGAGGCACGATCACCGCGGCCAGCAGGCCGATGATGATCACGACCACCATGATCTCGATCAGGGTGAATCCGCCGGCGGCCCGAGCCGCCGCGGGAGGGACCCTCGCGGGCCGGACTCCCGTGCCCTGCGGGGCGAGGTAGGGTCGATGCGTCATGTTGTCCTTGAACGGTGCCTGCGGCTGCGCCCGAATCGGGCGGCGGCGCATGATAACAAATGGCTGACGGACGGCCCGTGAACGGCTCCCGGATGCTCGCGTCGCTCAACTGCGACGCACGCTACGGTGCGGTCCTGCTCGGGGCCTGCGCGCTGCTGCTCGCCCTGGGCGCGTGCGGGCGCGAGGTCGGCCTGCTGCTGCGCCACCTGCTCGCTGCCGCCGCCGCCATCGATGCGCAATTGTGACTGCAGCATTCGACCGTTCTCTGGTATCCGGGTTCCTCCGGGGTGCTCCACGGAGCGTTCGCGGCCGGCGCGCTCGCCCGCCCGTGGAGGCGACACGCCGAGGGCTGGGCGCGGCTCGGGCTGCTCGCCGCCAAGCTCGCGTACGAGCAGTCGGTCGGCCCTGTGCGTCTCTCGGGCCCGGGGGATGCCCGTCCTCGTGGATGCCCATCTCTACGGCGCCCTGGGCGGCCTTGCGGTTTCAGCGGCGCGTCTCCTCGCCCATTGCCCGCCCGGAGCGGCGCTCCGCTCGAGTCCCCGGACCCCTTTATAATCGCCGGAATTTTTCTCGAGGAGGTCCGATGGCGCTCGGCTTCGTCTTTCCGGGTCAAGGATCACAGTCGGTCGGCATGCTCGGGGGGCTCGTGCCCGCGCCCGGTGCGGAGGCGGTGATTCGCGATACCTTCTCCGAAGCCTCTGCAGTGCTCGGCTACGACCTCTGGAGCCTCGTCGCCCAGGGCCCCGCGGAGCGGCTGAACGCCACCGAGTGCACGCAGCCGGCCATGCTCGCGGCGGACGTCGCGACCTTCCGGCTGTGGCGCTCCCGCGGCGGTCCCGAGCCGGCCGTCGTGGCCGGCCACAGCCTCGGGGAATATTCGGCCCTGGTGGCCGCCGGGGCGCTCGGGCTCCGCGAGGGCATCGATCTCGTGCGCACCCGGGGCAGGCTGATGCAGGAAGCGGTGCCCGCCGGGTCCGGCGCCATGGCGGCGGTCCTCGGCCTCGAGGACGGCGAGGTGCTCGCGGCCTGTCGCGAAGCCGCGCAGGGACAGGTGCTCGAGGCCGTCAACTTCAATGCCCCGGGCCAGGTCGTCATCGCCGGGGAGAGCGGCGCGATCCAGCGCGGCATCGAGGCGGCCCGTGCGCGCGGAGCCAAGCGCGCCGTCGCGCTTCCGGTGAGCGTGCCCGCGCACAGCAGTCTCATGCGCCGAGCCGCCGAGCAGCTCGGGCGGAAGCTCGCGAGCGTCCCGCTCGGCAAGCCCCGGATCCCGTTCGTGAGCGCGGTGGATGCGAAGATCCACGACGATCCGCGTGAGCTCGCGGCTTTGCTCGTCCGGCAGCTCTCGAGTCCGGTACGCTGGTCGGACACGGTGCGGGCGCTCCTGGCCGCCGGGACGAAGCTCTTGGTCGAGTGCGGGCCCGGAAAGGTGCTGACCGCACTCAATCGGCGCATCGAGCGCGGCCCTGGGCTCGAGTACCTCGCGCTCGAGGATGCCGCATCGCTCGAAGCGGCGCTCGCGGCGGCGCAGCCTTCCCCCGGGAAGCCGGCCTGAGGGGCAACGAAGCCGAAGCGGCCGGGCACGAAGAAACGGGAGAGACGGATGCTGGAGAATGACGTGGCGCTCGTGACGGGCGCTTCGCGCGGAATCGGCCGCGAGATCGCGATGGCGCTCGGGAGGGCCGGGGCCCGCGTGATCGGCACCTCGACGACACCCGAGGGAGCGGCCGCGTTCACCTCGGCGCTCGCGTCGCATGGATGCAACGGCCGGGGGGCGGTGCTCGATGCGGCCGAGGCCGCCTCGATCGATGCGCTGGTCGGTGAGCTCGAGTCGGCCGGGGAGATGCCGACCATTCTCGTCAACAATGCCGCGGTCACGCGGGACACGCTGCTGCTGCGCATGAAGCCGGAGGACTGGGAGCGGGTGATCGTCACCAACCTGACTTCGGTGTACCGGCTTTCGAAGGCGTGCCTCAGGCGGATGATGAAGGAGCGCCGGGGCCGCATCGTGAACATCAGCTCGGTCGTCGGGCTCACGGGCAATCCGGGGCAGGCCAACTATGCCGCGGCAAAGGCCGGCATTCTCGGCTTTACCAAGTCGCTCGCGCGCGAGGTCGCCTCGCGCGGCATCACGGTGAATGCCGTGGCGCCGGGTTTCATCGACACCGACATGACGCGCGCGCTCGGGGAGGCGCAGCGCGCGGAGCTGCTGAAGCAGATCCCCGCGGGGCGCCTCGGAGAGGCGGCCGAGGTCGCCGCGGCCGTGCTTTTCCTCGCCTCGCCCCAGGCGGCCTACATCACGGGCGAGACGCTGCACGTCAACGGCGGCATGTACATGCCCTGACCCGTCACGGCGGTCAGGCAACACCCCGATCGGCGCGCGAGGCGCTCGCCGGCGGCCGTTGGATCAGCGCCACAGTCGCCTCCGGGAGCGTGCGGCGGCCCGGCCCGACGTCCCGCCGGCGGCGGGTTTCGCGAGGAAAAACAACCACTCAGCGAGGGCTCGCGGCGACTGGAAGCCCCGGGGGTGTTCCCCTACAATACCGCGCCCCTGCCGCCGGCCTCGGCCGATTCGGCGGGCGCAGCTTTTTTGAATCGCAAACTTCAATTACACAGGACCATCCCCTAATGAGCACAGTTGAGCAGCAGGTCAAAGCCATCGTGGCCGAGCAGCTTGGCGTCAAGCAGGAACAGGTGACCAACGACGCCTCGTTCGTGGACGATCTGGGAGCCGACTCGCTCGACACCGTCGAGCTGGTGATGGCCCTCGAGGAGGAGTTCGAGATCGAGATCCCGGACGAGGATGCGGAGAAGATCACGACGGTGCACCAGGCCATCGATTACATCAACGAGCGGCGCACCAAGGCCTGAGACTCAAGCCCGGGGCGGGCCGCGGCTCGAGGGCGAGCGCGTGCGCGGCGCGGGCGATGTGCGCGGACGGCCGTCCGCCGGGCACGATTCCCTTCAGGATTCCTTATCTTCGAGGCAGGTAGCGAGTGAGCAAGCGTCGTGTGGTCGTGACCGGCTTGGGACTGGTGTCGCCGGTGGGCAGCGCCGTGGAGACGGCCTGGCAGGCCATTCTCGCGGGCACGAGCGGCATTGGACCGATCACGCGCTTCGACGTCTCCGCCTTTCCGGTGCGCATCGGGGGCGAGGTCAAGGGGTTCGAGCCGAGCCGCTACTTCAATACCAAGGAGCTGCGGCGCATGGACGACTTCATGCACTACGGCGTCGCAGCCGGCATCCAGGCGGTCGAGGACTGCGGGATCGATTTCTCGCGTGCCGATCCGACCCGCTGCGGCGCGGTGTGCGGCGCGGGCATCGGCGGACTCGGCACCATCGAGAGCGAGTACGGCGATTACCTGAAGACCGCCAATCCCCGCAAGATCTCGCCCTTCTTCGTGCCCGCCACCATCATCAACATGATCGCGGGACACCTCTCGATCAAGTACGGCTTGAAGGGACCCAACCTCGGCGTGGTCACGGCCTGTACCACCTCGACGCACGCGATCGGACTCGGTCTGCGCACGATCCAGTACGGAGATGCCGATTTCATCGTGGCCGGAGGCGGTGAGATGGCCACCACGGTCTGCGGTCTCGGCAGCTTCGCCCAGGCGAAGGCGCTCTCGATGCGCAACGACGCGCCGGCTCAGGCGAGCCGCCCCTGGGACCGCGACCGGGACGGTTTCGTCCTGAGCGATGGGGGCGGGGCGGTGGTGCTCGAGGAGCTCGAGCACGCGCGCGCGCGCGGCGCCCGCATCTACGCCGAGCTCGTCGGATTCGGGATGAGCGGCGACGCTTATCACATCACGCTCCCACCCCCGGACGGCGAGGGCGCGCGGCTCGCGATGACCCACGCGATGAAGGACGCCGCGCTGAATGCTTCGGACGTGCAGTACGTGAATGCGCACGCGACCTCGACCGAAGCCGGCGACAAGGTCGAGACCGTCGCCATGAAGCGAGCCTTCGGCGAGCATGCGCGACGGCTCGCCGTGAGCTCGACGAAGTCCATGACCGGACACCTCCTCGGCGCCGCCGGAGTGCTCGAGGCGATCTTCTCGATCCTCGCCATTCGCGATCAGGTGGCGCCCCCCACCATCAACTACGCGACGCCGGATCCGGAGTGCGACCTCGACTATGTGCCGAACCAGGCCCGGCCGATGAAGATCGACGTGGCCCTGTCGAACTCCTTCGGCTTCGGGGGCACCAACGGCTCGGTCATCTTCCGGCGCTTCTCGGGCTGAGGGCGGCCCCGCGCGCCTCCCCGACGATTTGGTTGTGCGCGAGCTGCCGCTTCCCGCGGCCGCATTGCGCTCGCTCGCGGCGCTCCATCCCGAGCGCTACCCCGTGCTGCTCGACAGCGCCACGGACGGTCCCCTGGGTCGCTTCAGCATGCTCGCCGCCGGCCCGATCGGGGCGCTCTGGCTCGATGCCGGCGGACGGCTGTGCGCCGAGGGGGCGATCGCCCCGGGCGCTTCGGCGGGCGCGGGTTTTCTCGGCGCGCTCGAGCGCTGCTGGGCCGAGACCGCGGTGTGCCGGGAGCGACCCTCGACAGACGCCTCGGCGCTTCCCTTCCGTGGAGGCTGGATGCTTTTCCTCGGCTACGAGGTGGCGGCCGAAATCGAGCCGGGGCTCTCATTGCCGCGCGCGGCGCTTGCCGCGGGCGCGTTCGCACTGCGGGTGCCGTGCGCGCTGGTGCAGGACCGGGTGAGCGGCAGAGGCTGGGCGCTCGCCGAGCGCGCCCACGCCCGCGAGCTCGAATGGATCGAGCGTGAGGCGCGGGACGCGGCGCTTGCCGCGCCGGCCCGCGCGCTCATCCCGCCGCCGGTCCCCGCGCGTCTGGAGGAGGAGGACGCGAGCGCCTATCTCGCTCGAGTGCTGCGCGGCAAGGAGTACATCCGGGCGGGCGACATCTATCAGACCAACCTCTCCCGTCGCTGGAGGGCGCACCTTGCGGGGGAAGTGGACGTGGGCCGGCTCTACGAGCGGCTGCGCGGGGTCAATCCGGCGCCGTTCGCCGCGCTCGCCCAGTGGCGCGGGACGACGATCCTGAGCTCATCGCCCGAGCGGCTGCTGCGCGTCACGGGCAATCGGATCGAGACGCGTCCCATTGCCGGCACGCGGCCCCGCAGCCGCCGCCCGGGGGAGGACGCGACGGAATCCGCCGCCCTCGTGGCGCATCCCAAGGAGCGCGCGGAGCACATCATGCTGATCGATCTCGAGCGCAACGATCTCGGCCGGGTGTGTGAGCCGGGGACGGTGCGCGTGCCGGAGCTCATGGCGATCGAGTCCTACGCCCACGTGCATCACATCGTCTCGAGCGTGGTCGGAACGCTGCGCGCGCAAGCGACTGCGCTCGATGCGCTGCGCGCGGTGTTTCCCGGGGGCACCATCACCGGCTGCCCGAAATATCGCTGCATGCAGGTCATCGCCGAGCTCGAAGGCGCCGGCCGGGGCGCCTACACCGGGTCCCTCGGGTATCTTGGACGCGATGGGCAGATGGACATGAACATCCTGATCCGCACGATGACGCTGTCGGGACGCACCGTCGAGCTGCGAGCCGGCGCCGGCATCGTGGCCGATTCCGACCCGGAGCGCGAGCTCGAGGAGACCCGCGCGAAGGCTCGCGGCATGCTCGCGGTCTTCACCGGCGAATCGCCGCAGGCGGGAGGACACGCGTGAGGGCAGCGCCGGAGGCACGGCCGATCTCGGCGCTGCTCATCGACGGCGCCCCGGGGGCCGGGGTCTCGGCGCTCGACCGGGGACTGCATTTCGGCGACGGGCTGTTCGAGACCATCGCCTGTGTCAACGGCCGACCGCGCTGCCTCGCGCTGCACCTCGAGCGGCTCACGCTCGGCTGCAGCCGACTCGGCATCGCGCCGCCGACGGGTGCCTTGCGGGAGGAGGTCGAGCGGCTCGCCGCTGCGGCGCAGCGCTCGATCGTCAAGGTCATCCTGACACGGGGGGCGGCGCAGGCGCGCGGCTACGCCGTCACCGGCCGGGAGCAGCCGACGCGAATCGTGATCCGTTATC
>JAKAZP010000001.1 GCA_021815905.1 Pseudomonadota bacterium
CCTGACGCAGGCCGGCCTCGATCTGCGCGCCCACCTGCTGTCGATCGAGCGCGCGCTCGTGCAGCAGGCGCTCGATCGCGCCAACGGCACGGTCGCGCACGCCGCGCGGCTTCTCAACCTGCGCCGCACGACGCTCGTCGAGAAGCTGCGCAAGCTCGGCATCGAGGCGGCGACGGAAGTTTGACGCCTCGGCGGCGGATTCCTGCCGCCAACGTGACGGCGTTCACGCTTTACGCCCGGTTTGCGCCCGGCACGCCTTTTGCACCTTACCTCACCACGAAGCGGCCCCGTATGTGGGAGGTTGGATGTTCGATACTGACGAAACACCGTTGGCGTGCCCCGCCGGCGATGAGCCCTGCGCCCGGCGCGCCGTCTGCGATCCGGTAGCCCTCGCGCCGAGCTCCCAGCGCCTCATCGAGCTCTCGCGCCGCGTCGCACTGAGCGATTGCACGGTGCTGGTGGTCGGTGAATCCGGCACCGGCAAGGAAGTCCTCGCCCGCTACATTCATCGGCGCTCCCCGCGCGCCGCGCGGCCCCTCGTTGCGGTCAACTGCGCCGCCATCCCGGAGACCATGTTGGAAGCGATGCTGTTCGGCTACGAGCGCGGCAGCTTCACCGGGGCCCATGCCTCCCATGCCGGGAAGTTCGAGCAGGCCCAGGGCGGCACACTGCTGCTCGATGAGGTGACCGAGATGCCCCTGGGCCTGCAGGCGAAGCTCCTGCGCGTCCTGCAGGAGCGGGAAGTCGAGCGCTTGGGCGGCCGAATGCCCGTGAGCCTCGATGTGCGCGTCATCGCCACCACCAACCGGCGGCTGCGCGAGGAAGTCGCCGCCGGCCGCTTTCGCGAGGATCTCTATTACCGCCTGAACGTGTTCCCGCTCGCCATCGCGCCGCTGCGGCTGCGGCGGGACGATGTGCTGCCGCTGGCCATGCAACTGCTGACCGCGCGCTGCCGGCCGGGCGAGCCGATCCCGGCGCTCAGCGCCGAGGCCGCCCATCTGCTCCTGACCTATCCCTGGCCCGGCAACGTGCGTGAGCTCGACAACCTCCTGCAGCGCGCGCTGATTCTGCTCGCGGGGCCGGTGATCCGGCCCGAGCACATCCAGTTCGAGCTCGCCAACGAAGCGCTGCAGTCCCCGGCCGGCGCGAGCCCCGAGGACATCCGCTGCGCCGCCAGCTCTCTTGCCGGCTCTCTGGTGCAGGCGGAGCGCGATCTGATCCTCGATGCGCTGCGCAGCCACCAGGGCAGCCGCCGCGAAGCGGCTGTGCGCCTCGGGATCAGCCCGCGAACGCTGCGCTACAAGCTCGCGCGCCTGCGCGAGGCCGGCATCGACGTGCCGGCGGCGTGAGGACAGCATCATGAGCCAGATGGAAATCGATCGGGTACTCGCCCAGATCCGCACCCTCTCGACCCAGCTGAACCCCGGCGCGACGCAGCCTGCGGCCGCCAAGGGCGGCGGACCGAGCGAGTTCGCCACTCTCCTGCGCCAGGGCATCGATCAGGTGAACCAGAGCCAGCAGAGCGCCAACCAGCTCGCCGACGCCTTCGCCCGCGGCGCGCCCGGCGTCGAGCTGCCGCAGGTGATGGTGCAGATGGAAAAGGCGAGCGTGTCCTTTCGGGCGCTGACCGAGGTGCGCAACCGCCTCATCAGCGCCTACCAGGACATCATGAACATGCAGATGTAACGAGACGGATGTAACCGCAGATCATGGCTGCCGATTCCGCCACCCTTTCCAATAGCCTCGCCAACAGCCCCGGCGGCCCTCCGGCGCCCCTGTCGGGGCTGCCGGCGAGCCTGCGCCCGCTGCTGCTGCTCATCGGCATCGCCGCCGCCGTCGCCGCCGGTGTCTGGATCGTGCTCTGGTCGCGCACTCCGGCCTACAGCCTGCTCTACGCGAACCTCTCGCCGCAGGACGAGGCCCAGGTCGCGCAGGCGCTCGATGCGGCGCAGATTCCTTACAAACTCGACTCCGGCGCCAACGGCATCGAGGTTCCGGCCGAGCGCCTGAACGAGGCGCGCCTGAAGCTCGCCGGCCAGGGCGTCACGGACAGCGACAGCTTCGCCGCCCTGGAGAAGAGCTCCGGCTTCGGCGTCAGCCAGTTCATGGAGGACGTGCGCTACCAGCATGCTCTGGACATGGAGCTGGCGCGCACCATCGCGAGCCTGCAGCCGATCGCGGGCGCCCGCGTCAATCTGGCCGAGCCGCGCCAGTCGGTCTTCGTCAGCGACAACCGCAGCGCGAGCGCCTCGGTGTTCGTGCAATTGAAGCCCGGAGCGACACTGGATCCGGAGCAGGTGCAGGCCATCGTCAACCTGGTGGCCTCGAGCGTGCCGGATCTCTCGCCGAAGAGCGTCACGGTCGTCGATCAGCATGGGAACCTGCTTTCCTCGCCCGACAGTCACGACCCGTACGCCATGGACGAGCGTCAATACGACATCGTCCATCGGCTGGAGCGCGACTATGCGCGGCGCATCGAGACACTCCTCACGCCTCTCGTCGGACCCGGACTGGTGCACGCGAAGGTGGTCGCCGAGCTCAACATGGCCGTGAAGGAGCAGGCCAAGGAGCTCTACACTCCGAACAGCCAGATCGTCCGCAGCGAGCACATCTCGCAGCAGACCGCGGGCGGCGCCGGTGGCGGCGGCGTGCCGGGGTCCCTCTCCAATGAGCCTCCGGCCCCCGGCGTGATCGTGCCGCCCTCTGCCGCCAAGGCGGGCCAGAAGGGCGCTCCCGCCGCCGGCTCGGGCCAGAGTGCGTCGCAGAATGGCAGCACGGCGCCCGCACCCGCCGCGGCGGCCGCCGCGGGCACGCCGGCGACGGAGCCCGTCCCCGGGAGCATGGGCGCCGGCGGTAACACGCTCTCCAGCGACATCACTCGCAACTACGAGATCGACCGCACGCTCGATTACTCCAACAGCCCCGCCGGCACGATCCGGCGCCTGACGGTGGCCGTGCTGATCGGCGATCGCACCATCACCAGCCCTGACGGCAAGACGAAGAAGGAGCCGCTGAGTGCGCAGGAAATGGCGCGCGTCACTCAGCTCGTCAAGGATGCGGTGGGTTTCGACGCCGCCCGCGGTGACAACGTCAGCGTGGTGAACGCCTCGTTCGACACCTCCAGCACCCCCGCTGCCGCGAACGGCGGCTTCCAGTCGCCGCCTCTCTGGCAGAGCCCCTTCGTCTGGAGCCTGCTGCGCATCGTCGCCGGCCTCGTGGTGGTGCTCGTGCTGGTCCTTTCGGTGCTGCGCCCGCTCGTGCGCACGCTCATCACGCCGATGCGTCTCGGGGCGGCCGGTCCGCCATCCCTGCCGGGCGGGGCCGCCGTGACGGCCGCCCTGCCCACGGCCCAGAAGGAGGCGGTCGTGAGCGCCCTGACCCATGAGCAGCAGCTCACTCAGGCGCGCACGCTCGTGACCCAGGACCCCAAGCGAGTCGCCCAGGTGGTGCGCGGCTGGGTAGGCAACGATGAGTGATCGTCCCGACCGGCGTGAGGCCGCCCGCAGCGGCACCGAGCGCGCCGCCATTCTGCTGCTGACCCTCGGAGAGAGCGAGGCGGCGCAGGTGCTCAAGCACATGGGCGCGAAGGAGGTGCAGCGCATCGGCACCGCGATGGCCAAGCTCGCCAATGTCTCGCGTGAGGACGTGCAGAATGTCGTCTCCGATTTCTCGCTGACGGTCGAGAGCCAGACCTCGGTCGGCGTCGGCGCGGATGAGTTCCTGCGCAAGGTGCTGGTCGACGCCCTCGGGCAGGACAAGGCCGCGAGCATCATCGACCGGATCAACATCGGGCGCTCGACCAAGGGACTCGATGCGCTGAAATGGATGGACGCGCGCGCCGTCTCCGAGCTCGTGCGGCTCGAGCACCCGCAGATCATCGCCATCGTGCTCGCCTATCTGGATGCGGACCAGGCGGCCGAGGTGCTCGGGAACCTGCCCGCCAACGTGCGCCCGGATGTCATCGCCCGCATCGCCACGCTCGATGGGGTCCAGCCGAGCGCCCTCACCGAGCTGGATGACATCATCGAGAAGCAGTTCGCCGGCAAGACTTCCGGCAAGACCTCGGGTCTGGGAGGAGCGAAAGCGGCCGCCGAGATCATCAACTTCCTCGAGCCGAGCCAGGAGAGCGCGCTCATGGAGCAGATCGAGAAGACCGACGAGGCCCTCGCCGCGCGCATCCAGGATCTGGTCTTCATCTTCGACAACCTGATCGACGTCGACGATCGCGGCATGCAGGAGCTGTTGCGCCAGGTGCCGGCGGAGCGGCTGCTGCTCGCCCTGAAGGGCGCCGAGGATGCGTTGAAGGAGAAGATCTTCAAGAACATGTCGCAGCGGGCCGCGGAGATGCTGCGCGATGACCTGGAGGCGAAAGGCCCGGTGCGACTCTCGGAGGTCGAGGCCGCGCAGAAGGAGATCCTGCAGATCGCCCGCAAGCTCGCCGAGGCCGGCACGATCTCCTTGGGCGGCAAGGGCGAGGAGTATGTCTGAGGCCCGTGTCCCGCCGGCGATCGAGCGCTGGCGTCTGCCGGAAGTCGACGGTCCCATCATCGGCCGCTCGCGCGAGGAGCGCCGGGCCGCGGCGGCCGAGGAGTCGGCGCGGCTCGCCCGGCAGACGGCCGAGGCGCGCGGCTACGAGGCCGGGATGGCACGCGCACGCGCCGAGACGGGCACGCGGCTCGCAGCGCTCGAGGAGCGCGTGAAGCGTCTCGATGCGGCGCTGCAGCTCATCGGCCGGCCGCTCGAGCAGCTCGATACCGATATCGAAGGCGAGCTCGCGCAGCTGGCGCTGGCGGTAGGCAAGCATCTCGCCCGGCGGGAGCTGCGCATCGAGCCTGCCCAGGTGATCGCCATCCTGCGCGAGTCCCTGGCGCTCCTTCCGGCCGCGGCGCGCGAGGTGCGCGTGCACTTGCATCCGGAGGACGCGGCGACGATCCGGGAGCACCTGACCGCCCCGGCGACCGAGCGGGCATGGACGATCGTCGAAGACCCGACGCTGTCCCGCGGCGGGTGCGTCGTTCACAACCAGTCATCGCGCATCGACGCGAGGCTCGAAGCGCGGATCGCGGCCGTGGCCGCCAGTGTGCTCGGCGATGAGCGCTGCGCCCCGCGGGAGGCGCAATGACAAAATCCTCTGCAGCGCTTTTACCCGGCGCGTCCATACTCCTCGGCCCTGCGGGGCCGCCCGGCGGAGCCGGGCGTTCAAAATCCGCTCCAACGGATTTTGTGGACGGCGACAGCCGGCCCGAAGGGATCGTCCGGTGAGTGTCGACTCGCCAACGCGGGCCTCGGAGGGCGCAGGGACGGGGCCTCGCGACACGGCTCTCGATCTGACCCGCGGCGCCACCTGGCGCCGCGGACTGCAGCGCCGGGTCCGGGCGGTGCAGGAGACCGAGCCTCCGCCGGTCGAGGGCTCGCTCACCCGCATGGTCGGCCTGACGCTCGAGGCCGCGGGCTGCCAGGCGTCGGTCGGCGATTACTGTGATGTCATAGCCGGCGACGGCTCGCGGACAGTGACGGAAGTGGTCGGCTTCTCCGGTGACCGGCTGTATCTGATGCCTTCGGGCGATGCTCATGGTCTCGGACCCAACGCGCGCGTCATTCCCCGTCAGCGCGCGGGGACCGTCCGGGTCGGACCCGAGCTCCTCGGCCGCATCGTGGACGGCAATGCGCAGCCGCTCGATGAGCTCGGCCCGCTTGCCTGCGGCGCATCCGTGCGCCTGACGGGCCGGCCGATCAATCCCCTCTCGCGCCATCCCATCAGCGAGCCGCTCGACGTGGGCGTGCGCTGCATCAACTCCCTCCTCACCATTGGGCGCGGGCAGCGCGTGGGACTCTTTGCCGGCAGCGGCGTCGGCAAGAGCGTTCTGCTCGGAATGATGGCGCGCTATACCAGCGCGGATGTGATCGTGGTCGGACTGATCGGAGAGCGCGGCCGCGAGGTGAAGGAGTTCGTCGAGCGGATCCTCGGCCCTGAGGACCGTGCCCGGGCGGTCGTCGTCGCCACGCCCGCGGATCATCCGCCGCTGATGCGCCTGCATGGAGCGTGGCTCGCCACTGCGATCGCGGAGTATTTCCGCGACCGCGGCCAGAGCGTCCTGTTGCTGATGGACTCCCTCACTCGTTTCGCCCAGGCGCAGCGCGAGATCGCGCTCGCCATCGGCGAGGCGCCGGCCACCAAGGGCTATCCGCCGTCGGTGTTTGCGAGGTTGCCGCAGCTCGTCGAGCGTGCCGGCAACGGCGCCACGGGCGCAGGCTCGATCACCGCGTTCTACACCGTTCTCACCGAGGGCGATGATCAGCAGGATCCGATCGCGGACGCCGCCCGCGCGATCCTCGACGGCCACATCGTCCTCTCGCGGCGGATCGCCGAGAGCGGCCATTTCCCGGCGATCGACGTCGAAGCCTCCATCAGCCGCGTGATGCAGGAGATCGCCTCGGGCCCGCACCTTTCGGCCGCGCGCCAGTTCCGCCAGACACTCTCGACCTATCAGCAGCATCGCGATCTCATCGCGATCGGTGCGTACCAGCGCGGCAGCGATCCGCGCGTGGATCAGGCGCTCGCGCTCTGGCCGCGCATGCAGCGCTTCCTGCAGCAGGACATGCGCGAGCAGGTCAACCTCGCGGCGAGCCTCGCCGCCCTCAATGAAGTTCTCTCCGAGCCCAACAAATGAAGAAAACTGAGCGAATCGACATGGTGCGCCGCGTCGTCGACGACCTCGAGCGGCGCAAGGCGGAAACGCTGGCCGCCTGCGAGAAGAACGTGGCCGCCGCGCAAGCGAAGCTCGAGGAGCTGGAGACCTACCGCGCGGCCTACCTGCGGGAGTTCACGCGCCGCGCCGGATCCGGCATGAGCGGCGCCGGGGCCCGTGAGTATCAGCTATTCCTCACCCGCCTCGATGAAGCCCTGCGCCAGCAGGTGCAGATCCTCGCGCAGGTCCGCCTGCAGCGCAGCACCGACCTCGAGAGCTGGCGCACCGCGGCGCGGCGGGCGGCGGCCGTCGGCAATCTCGCCAGCCACTGGCAGGCGCAGGAGCGGGTGGCCGCCGACAGGATCGAGCAGAAGGAGAGCGACGAGCGCTCGCAGCAGCTCTGGTCGCGCCGGCCCCCGGCTCATGGCGGCTGATTCCATGATGTCCCTACCCTCCCTTCCGGGGGCCGCCCCGGCGGCATCGTCCGGCTCGGGATCCGCTCTCGGAGCCCTCGGCGCGAGCCCTTCCCCGCACGTGGGGCCGAGCGCGCAGAACGCCGATCGCCCCCCGGCCGCCAACGCCTCCGCCCAGCAGACGGCGCAGTCCCCGGCCGACGGCTCGTCCGCAGCACAAAGCCCGGGCGGCGCAAGCTCGGATTCGTCCGGCTCGAAGTCCCCGGGCAACACCGGCTCGGCGCAGCGCGGCGGCAGGGGCCGCGGCTCGAGCGCCGCGCAGCGCACGGGGCGGAACGCTGGCGCCAACTCCTCGGGGGCGGCCTCGGCCACGAGCGCCTCAAAACCGGCCGCCGGCCAGGATGGCTTTTCCGCTGCGCTCGCCCAATCGCTCGCCGCGGCTCCGGCGGACCCCGCCGCGACGCCGGCCACGGCTGCAAAGGCGGGCACCGATGCCGGCAAGGACCCGCCGAGCGCGCACTCCACGAAGCACTCCGCAGCCGATCCGGTCTCGAGCGCCCTGGCGCTGCTCGAGCACGCCCTCGCCGGCGCGCTCTTCGGCGCCCCATCGAGCCCCGCGGCCGCTGCGGCCTCTGCTGCCTCCGCGGCGAGCACCGGCGGCACTTCGGGGTCCAATGGTCAGTCGGCCCCCCTCATCAAAGGCGCCGCGGCGCTCGAGGCCCAACTCGCCCTGAAGCTCCCCGCGGATGCGAGATCCGGCAGCTCGGGAGCCGCCGCGGCGGCCGGCCAGCCCTCCGTGGCAAGCACCGCCGCCGCGGCCCTCACGGCCGCTCAGTTGACGGCCGGCTCGCATCTTGGCTTGCAGCAGGCGAAGCCCGATCCCATGCCCATGGCGCTCAGCGCGCCGGTCGGCTCGAACGCCTGGAACGACGAGCTCGGCGGCAGACTCACGTGGATGGCGCAGCAGGGTATCGAGTCCGCTTCCCTGCAGCTGTCACCCGAGCACCTCGGCCCGGTGCAGGTGAGCATCTCCGTGCACAATGGACAGGCGAGCGTCTGGTTCGGCGCGGCACAGCCGGATACCCGCACGGCGCTGCAGCAATCGCTGCCGCAGCTGCGACTGCTCTTTGCCAACCAGGGACTCACGCTGGCGGATGCCGGCGTCTCTCGCGAGCCGCCCCGGGGCCAGAGCCAGAGAAGCGCTCCACGGGGCGCGGCACCGGTCGCATCGATCGGGGCCGCGAGCTCCGACAGCGCGGCGGGCGTCGCCATGGCAGCCGCAGGCCTCGGCCTGGTCGACACTTACGCCTGACACCGCCAAGAAACCGTCGCCCCTCCCGACTGCGACGAATCTCACACTCTCGTTTTACGATAAACGCCTTTTCGATCAGATCGTTAGGCACGTTTCCAGACCTGTGGCATGGCCGTTGCACCTGCGGGTCACGACCCCAGAGGCGCGCGCACCGTACCGCGCGCAGGAGACGAGAGAGCGATGGCCGATGCAAACGTCCTCACCCCGGCGGCAGGCGCCGCCGGCACCGCGCCAGCAGACGGCAAGCGCCGCATTCCCTGGCTGTTCATCATCATCGGCGCCGCGGTGCTCATCGCCGCGACCGGCGGCGCTTTCCTATTCCTCCACGGCCGCGCCGCCGGCCACTCCAAGAGCGCCGCAGCGCATGAGCCATCCGGCCCGCCGCAGTACCTCGCGCTCGATCCGCCCTTCGTCGTCAATTTCCAGGCCGACCAGCTCGTGCGCTTCCTGCAGGTGTCGGTCGAGGTCATGTCGCGTGACCCGAAGACCCTGACGCTGCTGAAGGACAACGATCCGGTGCTGCGCAACGATCTTCTGATCCTCTTCGGCAACCAGAAATACGCGACGCTCGCCACCCCCGCGGGCAAGGAGCAGCTGCGCACCGATGCGCTCGCGGTGATCCGCAAGGATCTCGCGCAGGCCGGCGGCGACCCCAAGCGGGTCGCGGCCGTGTACTTCACGAGCTTCGTGATGCAGTAGCCGCGGCGCGCGGCCCACACCCATGAGCCAAGAGAAGATTCTCGACCAGGCCGAGATCGACGCCCTGATCCACGGCGTCGACACCGGGGCGGTGAGCACCGAGCCGCCGCCGGCCCCGGGCGAGGCCCGCCAGTACGACTTCAACAATCAATTGCGGATCGTGCGCGGGCGGATGCCCACGCTCGAGATGATCAACGAGCGCTTCGCGCGCTTGAACCGCGTGAGCCTCTACAACCTGCTGCGCCGCTCGCCGGAGATCGCGGTCGGGCCGGTCGAGATCAAGAAGTTCAGCGAGTACGTGCACACCCTGCACGTGCCGACCAGCCTCAATCTGGTGCGGATCAATCCGTTTCGCGGCACCGCGCTCATCGTGCTCGACCCCAAGCTGGTGTTCGCGGTGGTCGACAACTTCTTCGGCGGCACGGGCCGCCACGCCAAGATCGAGGGCCGCGAGTTCACCGCCACCGAGCAGCGCATCATTCACATCGTGCTGCGCAGCGTCTTCGCCGATCTGCGCGAGGCGTGGTCGCACGTCGCCCCCATCGAGCTCGAGTACCTGAACTCCGAGATCAACCCGCACTTTGCCAACATCGTCTCGCCGTCGGAGATCGTGGTCGTCAGCAGCTTCCACGTGGAGCTCGACGGCGCCGGCGGCAACCTTCACGTCACCATGCCCTACGCGATGATCGAGCCGCTGCGCGAGATCCTCGATGCGGGCGTCGCGAGCGATCGCGTGGAGAAGGACGAGCGCTGGATGATGTCGCTCCGGGAGGAAATGGAGGATGCGGAAGTCGAGCTCACCACGCTCCTTGGACGCTCCTCCGTGACGCTGGCCGAGCTCATCAATCTGAAGGCCGGCGACGTGCTGCCGTGCGACTTCACCGGCAAGGTGACGGTCGCCGCCGAGGATGTGCCGGTGTTCCGCGGCGGTCTCGGCGTCTCCCGCGGCCGCCAGGCCGTGAAAGTGCAGGAGCGCATCCGCCGCAGCCGGCCGGGCGCCGAGTCCTCGCCGGTTCCGGGCAAGTAACGAAAGCAACTGAGGTCCCCATGTCTGCCAATCCTGCCGAGGCACGCCCCGCCGCCCTCGATGAGCTCACCGAAGAGGGTGCGCCGCTGGCCAACCGTGACGTCAACCTCGAAGTCATCCTCGACGTGCCCGTGACTCTCTCCATGGAGGTTGGGCGCACACGCATCCCGATTCGCAATCTTCTGCAGCTCAACCAGGGCTCGGTCGTCGAGCTCGAGCGCGCGGCCGGAGAGCCCCTGGACGTCTTCGTCAACGGCACGCTCGTGGCTCACGGCGAGGTCGTCGTCGTCAACGAGCGGTTCGGCATCCGCCTCACCGATGTGATCAGTCCCGCAGAGCGCCTGCGCAAGCTCAGATGAGCCCGCTCTTCGCCGCTCCCCACGCTGCCGCTGCCGCAGCGCCGGTTGGCGCCGGCGGCCTCGCCTCCGTCACCCTCGCGCTGCTCGCGGTGCTCGCCGCGATTTTCGGCGTGGCCTGGGTGGCGCGGCGCGTGCGCGGGATGGGCAATCGCCTCGGCAGCGCCATCGACGTGCTGGCCGACATGCCGCTGGGCCCGAAGGAGCGCGCGGTGCTGCTCAAGGTCGGTACCGAGCAGATCCTGATCGGCGTCGCCCCGGGCCGGGTGAGCGCCCTTCATGTCCTGCGCGAGCCCATCGAAATCCCGAAGGCCGCCACGGCGGCCAACCCCGCCGCCGCCTCCTTCGGCGCCCTTCTCAAACGGAGCCTGGGCAAGTGAAGGCGATCCGCAAAGCGCTGCCGCTCGTGCTCCTCGCGCTGCTTCCGGCAGTGAGCCACGCCGGCCCCGGCATCCCCGCCTTCAGCGTCCAGACCGGCGCCGGCGGCGCCCAGACCTACACCCTGACGCTGCAGGTCCTGGCGCTGATGACGGCGCTGACCCTTCTGCCCGCGATCCTGCTCATGATGACGGCCTTCACCCGCATCGTCATCGTGCTCGGCATCCTTCGTCAGGCGCTCGGCGCCGGGCAGACCCCGCCCAACCAGGTGCTGCTCGGACTCGCGCTCTTTCTGACCTTCTTCGTCATGTCCCCGGTGATCAACCGCATCGACCAGGGCGCCTACCAGCCTTACGCGGCCGGCACGATAGACGGCCCGACGGCGCTCGCGCGCGCCGAGGTGCCGCTGAAGGAATTCATGCTGCATCAGACGCGCGAGAGCGACATCGCCACGTTCGTGCACATCGCCGGCGGCAAGGGCTACGCCAAGCCGCTCGATGTGCCGCTGAGCGTGCTCGTGCCGGCCTTCGTCACGAGCGAGCTGAAGACCGCATTCCTCATCGGCTTCCTCCTCTTCATCCCGTTCGTGATCATCGATCTGGTGGTGGCGAGCGTGCTGATGTCCATGGGCATGATGATGGTCTCGCCCGTACTCATCTCCCTGCCCTTCAAGCTCATGCTGTTCGTGCTCGTCGACGGCTGGGCGCTCGTCATGGGCACGCTCGCCCAGAGCTTCTATCACTGAGCCGAGGCACCTCGTGACACCCGACACCGTAATGACCATCGGCAGCCGCGCCCTCGAGATGGCGCTCGCCCTGGCCGCCCCGCTCCTGCTCGCCGCGCTGATCACCGGCGTGATCGTGGGCGCCTTCCAGGCCGCCACTTCGATCAACGAGATGACCCTCTCGTTCATCCCCAAGCTGATCGCGCTCGCGTTCACCCTGGCCGTCGCGGGCCCGTGGATGCTGAAGATGCTCGTCGGATACACGCGCGAGCTCATCATGAGCATTCCGGGGCTCATCAACTGAGACCCGCGGGCCGGCCATGATCACCCTCACCTCGACACAACTGAACGCCTGGCTCGCCGAGCTCTTCTGGCCGTTCGTGCGCATCGGCTCCTGCTTCATGGTGGCGCCGGCGTTCGGAGCGCAGTCGGTCCCGGCACGCGTGCGGATCGTGCTCGCCGGCGCGGTGGCGCTCCTGGTCGCGCCGCTGGTGCAGATTCCCGACATCACGCCGCTCTCGGCCGCAGGCGTCGTCGTCACCGTCCAGCAGGTCATCATCGGCGCCGCGCTCGGGTTCTCTCTGCAGATCCTCTTCGAGGCCGTGTCGCTCGGAGGCGAGCTCCTCGCCAACAGCATGGGCCTCTCGCTCGCCTTCAACCTCGACCCTCAGAACGGCGCCAGCACGCCGACCGTCGGGCAGCTCTACACGGTGCTCGTCACGCTCCTCTTTCTCGTGCTGAACGGACACCTCGCGCTCATTCGCACCCTGGTCGCCGGCTTCAAGACCCTGCCGATCGGCACCACGGGGCTCGGAGCCGCCGGAATCTGGTCCGTGGTCAACTGGGGCTCGCAACTCTTCTCCGGGGCGCTCGCCGTGGCGCTGCCGGGCGTGACGGCGCTCCTCATCGCGAACCTCGCCTTCGGTGTCGTGAGCCGCGCCGCCCCGACGCTCAACATCATCGCCGTCGGACTGCCGCTGTCGCTCATCTTCGGACTGGTGGTGATCATCGCGGGGCTCCCCACGCTCGAATCGAGCTTCATCCGTCTTCTCGCCGCGGCGCTCGCCTTCCTGCGCCACCTGAGCGGAGCCTGACACCGTGGCCGGGAACGACAGCGATCAGGAACGGACAGAGCGCCCGACAGCCAGGCGCCTGGAGAAGGCGCGGGAGGAAGGCCAGGTCCCCCGGTCCCCGGAGTTGAGCGCCGCGGCGGTGCTGCTCGTCGCGGCCGAAAGTCTGCGTCTGCTCGGCGGCTCCATCGGCTCGAGGCTGCTCGAGCTCATGCGCTCGGGACTGAGCATCAGCCCCGCCGAGGCGATGGATCCCGGCCTTGCGCTGCCGGCGGTCGCCGCCGAGCTGCTGCGCGCCCTGGTGATCTGCGCCCCGGTGCTCGGCCTGACGATGATCGCGGCGCTCGCCGCGCCGCTCGCCCTCGGCGGCTGGAACCTCAGCTTCGGCGCGCTGGCGCCGAACTTCAGCCGGCTCGATCCCATCGCCGGCTTCGGCCGGTTCTTCTCCGCGCGCGGCGCCGTGGAGCTCGGCAAGGCGTTCGCCAAATTCGCGGTGGTCGCGATCATCGCAGTGGCCGAGCTGCACGAGCAGACGCCCCGGCTGCTCTCGCTCGGCGCCACCCCGCTCGCGGCGGCCATCGTACAGTCGGCGAGTCTTGCCGCGGATGCCCTGCTGGCCGTCTCCGCGGGCCTTGCGCTCATCGCGGCGGTCGACGTGCCCTACCAGCTCTGGCAGTACTCGAAGCAGCACCGCATGACGCGCGAGGAGATCCGCGAGGAGATGAAGGAGAGCGAGGGCGCGCCCGAGATCAAGGGCCGCATTCGCCGCATGCAGCGGGAGCTCGCCAAGCGCCGGATGATGCACGAGGTGCCGAAGGCAGATGTCATCGTGGTGAACCCGACGCACTTTGCCGTCGCGCTGCGCTACGAGGAGGGCCGGATGCGCGCGCCGCTCGTCGTCGCGAAGGGCGCGGATCTGATCGCCGCCCGCATCCGCGAGATCGCCACCGAGCACTCGGTCCCCATCTTCGAGGCACCGCCCCTCGCCCGCGCGCTCTACCACAGCGCCGAGATCGGCAGCGAGATCCCCGCGACACTGTACGTGGCCGTCGCGCAGGTTCTCACTTACATCTATCAGCTCAAGGCGGCGCGCACCTCCGGCGCCCGCCCGCCCGAGCCCCCGGCCATCGATCCGGGGATCGACACCGTCCGGCATTGATCCATGAGCGCCGCGAGCACCACATCGACCTCCAACATGCCCGGCTGGCGGGACCTGCTGCGCGCCGGAATCGGCGTCCCGGCGGGTGTCCTCGCCGTGCTCGCCATGGTGATCCTGCCATTGCCGCCGATGGCGCTCGATGTGCTCTTCACCTTCAACATCGCGCTCTCGATCGTCATCGTGATGGCGGTGTTCTACGTCGCCCGGCCGATCGAGTTCGGCGTCTTTCCGACGGTCCTGCTGCTCGCGACGCTGCTGCGCCTGGCGCTCAACGTCGCCTCGACACGCGTCGTGCTGCTTCACGGCTATGCCGGTCCCGGGGCGGCGGGCCATGTCATCGAGTCCTTCGGCCAGTTCGTGGTCGGGGGAAACTTCGCCGTCGGCGTGGTGGTCTTCGTCATCCTCACCATCATCAACTTCGTGGTGGTGACGAAGGGCTCGGGACGCATCTCCGAGGTCAGCGCCCGCTTCACCCTGGATGCCATGCCGGGCAAGCAGATGGCGATCGATGCCGACCTCAATGCCGGCCTCATCACCCAGGACGAGGCGCGCACCCGCCGTGCCGAGGTCCGCGCGGAAGCCGACTTCTATGGCGCGATGGACGGCTCGAGCAAGTTCGTGCGCGGCGATGCCGTCGCGGGCATCCTGATCCTTCTCATCAACATCATCGGCGGCCTCGCCATCGGCACCCTCGGCCACGGGATGGCGCTGACGGACGCCCTCCACACCTACACGCTGCTCACGATCGGCGATGGCCTGGTCGCGCAGATTCCGGCGCTCCTGCTCTCGACCGCGGTGGCCCTCATCGTCACCCGCATGTCGCGTTCCCAGGACATGGGCGGAGAGCTGCGCCGGCAGCTCTTCGGCAACCCCAAGGCGCTCGGGGTGGCGGCCGGCCTGCTCGGCCTCATGGGCCTCATCCCGGGGATGCCGAACGTCGTATTCCTGCTGATCGCCGCGCTCTGCGGCTCGGGCGCCTACATCATCAAGCGCAAGCGCGCCGCCGAGGCGGTGCTCGCCACCGCGCCGAAGCCGGTGCCGCAGGCCCCCGAGACCCGGGAGCTCACCTGGGAGGACGTCCGCCCGGTCGATCTCGTCGGTCTCGAGGTCGGTTACCGCCTGGTCTCGCTGGTCGACAAGCGCCAGAGCGGCGATCTGCTCGGCCGCGTGCGCGGCGTGCGGCGCAAGCTCTCCCAGGAGCTCGGATTCCTGATCCCCGCGGTGCACATCCGCGACAACCTGGATCTCGCCCCGAACATCTACCGCATCAACCTCTCCGGCGTGCCGGTCGGCGAGAGCGTCATCTATCCGGACAAGGAGCTCGCGATCAACGCCGGCCGCGTCTTCGGTCCGCTGCAGGGCATCGCCACCCGCGATCCGGCCTTCGGCATGGAGGCGGTGTGGATCGAGGCGGCGAGCCGCGATCACGCCCAGGCGCTCGGCTACACCGTGGTCGACCCGAGCACCGTCATCGCCACGCATCTCTCCTTCGTCATCCAGTCGCACGCCAACGAGATCCTCGGCCACGAGGAAGTGCAGCAGCTGCTCAACGGACTCGCCAAGAGCACACCGAAGCTGGTGGAGGATCTGGTGCCGCGCGTGCTGCCGCTCTCCGCGGTCGTGCGCGTGCTGCAGAGCCTGCTCGCCGAGCGCATTCCCATCCGCAACATCCGCACCATCATCGAGACGCTGGCGGAGCACGCGCCGCGCTCGCAGGATCCGGCGGTGCTGTTGAGCCAGGTGCGCATCGCGCTCGGCCGGCAGATCGTGCAGGACATCGCCGGCATCGCCGCGGAGCTGCCCGTCATCACCTTCGAGCCGGAGCTCGAGCGGCTGCTCTCGAGCACCCTCACCGCCAACTCCGCGAGTCCCGGCCTGGAGCCCGGGCTGGCGGAGCGGCTGCAACAGCGCGTGGCCGAGGCGGCGCAGCGGCAGGAGGCCTCTGGGGAGTCGCCGGTGCTGCTCGTGCCGCCGCCGTTGCGCGCCCAGCTGTCGCGCTTCCTGCGCGCGGCGCTGCCGAGCCTCAACGTGCTCGCCTGGAATGAGATTCCCGACAATCGCAAGGTCCGCGTCGTCACCGCGGTCGGCAGGTAACCATGAAGATCGTACGACATACGGCACCCGACATGCGCCAGGCGCTGCGAGCCGTTCGCGAGCAACTGGGCGAGGAGGCCGTGATCCTCTCCTCGCGCCGCACGCCCCAGGGGGTGGAAATCACCGCGGCGGTGGATTTCGACGCCGGCAGCATCGAGGCCCAGGCGGCCGCGGCGGTGCCGGTGCCGGTATCAGTGCCCCTCGTTGCGCCCCCGCCGGAGGTGCCGGCCGATGCCATGGGCAAGGAGCTGCAGAGCCTGCGGCGCATGCTCGAGACCCAACTCGCGCAGCTGGCCTGGAACGAGCGCACGCGGCGCGCGCCCGTGCATGCCGAGCTGCTGCGCGAGCTGACGGAGATCGGAATTGCGCGGGACCTCGCCGACCACATCGTCGGGCAGCTCGATGAGCGGGTGGATCTCACGCAGGGCCGCCGGTTCGCCATCGCGGGACTGTCGCAATATCTGCTGGTGACCGGCGACCGCTGGCTGGAAGCGGGCGGCCGCCTCGCCTTCGTGGGAGCCACCGGCGTCGGCAAGACGACCATGCTGGCGAAGCTCGCGGTGCGTTGGATACTGCGTCATGGAACCAAGGATCTGGCGCTCGTCGCATCCGACACGGTGCGCATCGGTGCCCAAGACCAGATGCAGGCCCTCGGTCAGCTGCTCGGCGTGCCGGTGCACGTCCCGGAGCGCTTCGAGGCGCTCCCCGATCTGCTCACCCGCCTCGAGCGCCATCGGCTGGTGCTGATCGACACGCCGGGCTCGAGCCTGCGCGAAGCGCAGCTCGCGGCCCGGCTCGGGGTCCTCTCCAACTGCGCCTCGAAGCTGGAAACCGCGCTCGTCCTCGCCGCGAGCACCCAGGCCGGGGCGCTCGAGGAGGTGGTGCAACGATTCCGGCCGGCCAACCCGACCTCGTGCCTGCTCACCAAGGTGGACGAGGCGGCGAGCCTGGGCGGGGCGCTCTCGGTGCTCATCCGGGCGCGGCTGCCGCTCTCCTATACGAGCGACGGCCAGCGCGTGCCCGAGGATCTGCGGCCCGCGCGGGCCCTCGAGCTCGTCTCCCACGCCGTCCGGCTCGCCAAGGCGAGCGGCGCGGCCGCCGACGAGGATCTGCTGCGACGACGATTTGGAAGAATCTCACATGCGACGACCTGAGCTCAGCCTGATCAACAATTCCCGTCTCGGCTCCCTCGGGCAGCCCGTACAGGTGATCGCCGTCACCGGCGGCAAGGGGGGCGTCGGCAAGACGAGCGTTTCCGTCAATCTCGCCACGGCGCTCGCAGCCGCGGGCCGGCGCGTGGTGCTGCTCGATGGCGACCTCGGACTCGCCAACGCCGATGTCTTCCTCGGTCTCTCGCCCCGCTACACCCTGGCGCACGTGATCTCAGGGGAGCGCACCCTGGATGAGGTGATCGTCGATGCGCCCCAGGGATTCAAGGTCGTGCCGGCCGCCTCGGGCGCCGCTGATCTCGCCAGCATGGGGGCCGCCGAGCACCTGGGCCTGGTGCGCGCCTTCAGCGAGCTCGCCGCGAGGCTGGACGTGCTCATCGTGGACACCGCGGCCGGCATCGCGCAGGGTGTGCTGCAGTTCTCACAAGCATCCCAACACATTCTCGTCGTCGTCTGCGACGAGCCGGCTTCGCTAACCGACGCGTATGCGCTCGTCAAGGTCCTGAGTCGCAATCACGGAGTCCACCGCTTCCGCGTGCTCGCCAATCGGATCCGCGCGCCGGGCGGCGGCCTGGAGCTCTTCCGCCGCTTCGAGCGCGTCACGGCGCGCTTCCTCGATGTCGTGCTCGAATTCGCCGGTGAGATCCCGGAAGACGAGTATCTGCGCCGTTCCGTGCGTGAGCAGCGCCCGGTGCTCGAGGCCTATCCGGTGAGTCCGGCGGCCCGGGCATTCAAGAAACTCGCCGGCACGGCCGATACATGGCCAGTGCCACCCGGTCCTCGCGGGAACATCGAGTTCTTCGTGGAGCGTCTGGTGCGCCGCAACCCCGTGCACCTGGAAGTGGTGCCGTGAACGCGGCGAGCGCATACGGCGCGCGTCGCGGGCTGAGCGAAGCCAGCGAGCTGGTGACGCGCCATGCGGAGCTGGTGAAGCGCATCGCCTACCACCTGGCCGGCCGGTTGCCGCCGTCCGTGGAGGTCGACGATTTGATGCAGGCGGGGATGCTGGGACTGCTGGAGGCGGCCTCGAACTACGCGCCCAACCGCGGCGCGAGCTTCGAGACCTTTGCCGGCATCCGCATCCGCGGCGCCATGATCGATGCCCTGCGCAAGCTCGACTGGGCGCCGCGCTCGGTGCACCGCAAGGCGCGCGCGGTGGCGGCGGTGGTGCAGGAGATCGAGCGGCGCACGGGTCGCGACGCACGCGACACGGAGATCGCCGAGCAGCTCGGAGTTGCGCTCGAGGAGTATCACTCCATCGTGCAGGACGCGGCGAGCTGCCGGCTGGCGACGCTCGACGATGCGACGGCGGCGGCGGCCGAAGGCGGCGCCGATCCGTTCCGCGAGACGGCGGACGATGGATTTCGCGCGTCGCTGGCCCAGGCGATCGAGGGGCTGCCGGAGCGCGAGAAGCTGGTGATGTCGCTCTACTACGGCGAGGGATTGAACCTCAAGGAGATCGGCGCGGTGCTGAAGGTGACCGAGTCGCGCGCATGCCAGCTCCACGGCCAGGCGCTCGTGCGGCTGAAGGCGCGGCTGGCGGATTGGCGTGACGGCCCGCGAGGAGCGGCGAGTCATGAAATGTAGGCCGAGGATGGGGCCGCCGCCGCAGGTGGCGAGTGACGAGCCAAAACCACGCTTTTTGCTCGTCACCGCGCTGGGCCGGGTAGCACACCCGGCTCCGGCGCTACAGACTATACGAGGCAGGCAGTGAGCAAAGATCTGAAATTTCTGGTGGTCGACGATTTCTCGACCATGCGGCGCATCATCAAGAACCTGCTGCACGATCTCGGCTATCCGAACGTCGCCGAGGCCGATGACGGCAAGACGGCGCTGCCGATGCTGCAGGCCGGCGGCTTCGACTTCCTCATCACCGACTGGAACATGCCCGGGATGCCCGGGCTCGAGCTGATCAAGGCCGTGCGCGCGGACGCCAAGCTCGCCAAGATGCCGGTCCTCATGCTGACCGCGGAAGCCAAGCGCGAGCAGATCATCGAGGCGGCGCAGGCGGGCGTCAACGGTTACGTCATCAAGCCATTCACCGCCGAGACGCTCAAGGAAAAGCTCGACAAGATCATCGGCGCGGGAAAGTGAGACGGACATGTCGAATTTCCAGGTCCTGAAATTGGAGTACTGCGCTTGCGTCGACGCCCTGTCGGAGGCGCTTCGCGGCGGCGACGAGATGGCGTTCTTCACCGCCGTCGACCATATCGTGCGCATGCGCGAGCCGGCGACGCTCACCGAGATCCGCAAGCTCACCGGCGACCTGCAGAAGGCGCTCGCGCGCTTCAGCATCGAGTCGCGCCTCGCGGACATCGCCGAGAACGAGATTCCCGATGCGCGAACCCGGCTCACCCACGTCATCAGGATGACCGACGACGCTGCGCACCGCACGCTCGATCTCGTCGAGAAGTCGGGGCCGCTCGCCGAGCGCACCGCGCGCGAGGCGGCCGCGCTCATCGATGCGCTGAAGACTTACCGGGATCGCCCCGCGGGCGGCACCGGCTTCGAAGGCACCGTCCGCTCGATCGACGCCTTCCTGCCCGTGGTCCGCGCGGTCGAGGCGTTCCTGCCGACCGTACGCGCCGACTCGGAGCAGATCCGCAAGAACCTCGCCGACGTGCTGCTCGCGCAGGGCTACCAGGATCTCACGGGCCAGATCATCCGCAGTGTCATCAAGCTCGTCGGGGAGCTGGAGGAAACGCTCGCCAGTCTTACCAAGCTCTCCGGAGATGTCGTCGAGCACACGACGCTCGGGGAGAGCCCGGACAAGGGCCACGGACCGGTGGTACCCGGAGTCACGCGAGGGGAAGTCGCCTCAGGCCAGACAGACGTGGACGAGCTGCTGTCGGGCCTCGGCATGTAAGGAGCCACGATGGATATCTTGAGCATCATCGGACTGGTGCTCGCATTCAACGCCGTGGTCGTCGGCGCGCTGCTGCGCGGCGCCGGCATCATGGCGCTCATTTCCGTCGAGGCGTTCGTCATCGTGGGCGTCGGCACCATTGCCGCGACCTGCATCCAGACGCCCCTGCCGGTGATGAAGCATGCGCTCAGGATCTTTCCGTGGATCGTGCGGCCGCCGTCGCGCGACGGCCGCCAGATCGTCAGCAAGATCGTCGAGTGGAGCAACACCGCGCGCAAGCAGGGACTGCTCGGCCTCGAGCCGCTGATCGAGCGTGAATCGGACGATTTCGTGAAGAAGGCGCTGCAGCTCGTGGTCGACGGCAGCGAGCCCGAGGCCATCAGCAACGCCATGTACGTCGAGTTGAGCATGCGCGAGCACGCCGACATCACGGCGGCGAAGATGTTCGAGGGCGCAGGCATCTACTCGCCCACGCTCGGCATCATCGGCGCGGTGCTCGGCCTCATGGCCGTGCTGCAGAATCTCACCGACCCCGCCAAGCTCGGCGCCGGCATCGCCTCGGCCTTCACCGCCACCATCTACGGCATCAGCTTCGCGAACCTCTTCTTCCTCCCGATCGCCGGCAAGTTAAAGGGCATCATTCACCGCCAGACGCAGTTCCGCGAGATGATCATCGACGGCATGATGTGCATCGCGCAGGGCGAGAATCCGCGCGCGATCGAGGCGAAGCTGCAGGGATACCTCCATTAGTCGCTCATGGACGCACGAGCACCCCAAACGATGACGGCACGAGGGTGCACCCCCGGCACAGGGACGTGCCCCGCCGCCGCAGGTGGCGGGGCCTCGGGCAAAAAACCGCGCTTTTTGCCCGAGGCGCGCTGGGCCGGGCAGGAGCCCGGATCCAGCGCTTCACACTAGGAGCCCACGTGCGCCGCAAGCACAGAAAACGCGAGGAAGAGCACGAGAACCACGAGCGCTGGGCGATCCCCTATGGCGACCTGCTCACGCTCCTGCTCGCTTTCTTCGTGGTGATGTACTCGATCTCCTCGGTGAACGCGGGCAAGTACCGCGTGCTCTCCGACTCCCTCTATGCCGCCTTCCGCGGCCAGCCGCGCACGCTCTCGCCGATCGAGATCGGCCACAAGCGCGTCGGCTCCGGAGCCGACATCCGCATGAGCATCGTGGAGCAGTCGGTCCTCAAGGGACAGCCCCGGACGCTGCTCGATGCCGTACCCCTCGACATCTCCACCCCGATTCCCAACGAGCCGAATCACGACGACGTGCCGCCGCCGGGCAACGACAGCGGCGTCAGGTCTGCGACCGGGCCCGCGCATCTGGACAGCGCGCACGCGGCGCAGGCCGCTGCCGCCACGGTCATGCTGAACAAGGTGGCGGACGATGTCACCCAGGCGCTGTCGGGCCTCGTGAAGAAGAAGCTCGTGATGGTGAAGCGCAAGCAGTACTGGATCGAGGTCGATATCCGCACCGATATCCTCTTCCCGAGCGGCAGCGCGCGGCTCGCCCCGAGCGCGGTCGACATCATCCGCCGCCTCGCCGCCGTGCTGGCGCGCTTCCCCAACCCGATCCGGGTGGAGGGCTTCACGGATGACGTGCCGATCCGGACCGTGCAGTTCTTCTCCAACTGGGAGCTCTCGGCCGCGCGCGCCGCGAGCGTCGTGCACGTGTTCTCCGAGCGCGGCGTGGCGCCCGGCCGCCTCGCGGTCGTCGGGTTCGGCGATCAACATCCGGTCGCGAGCAATGCCTCCGCGCAGGGGCGCAATGCCAACCGCCGCGTGAGCGTCGTCATACTCTCCACCGCGCCCGGCAGTCGGACCGATCCGAGCTGGATGCCCTCGAGCGGCACGGTGGCGGACAATGGCACGCTTCCTGCACGATAACTCCTGACACGCGCCGCTCCGCGCCGGATTTCCGACACGGTCGGCCCGTGATGTGACCTGCATCACAAGGGAGCCGCACCGCATGACCCTGCCATCCGCCGAATTCCTGCTCATCGCGGGACGCGCGGTGTTCCTCGTCTTCTCGTTCGTCGTCGCCTCCATCAGCTTCACCGCCTGGCGGCGCGCCACGCGCCGGCAGACCGCCGAGGTGCTGTCGCAGACGCAGCTGGTGCTGCAGCGGCTCGCGGATCTCGAGGCGCGAATCGATGCGACGCGAGCGGCCCTCGCCGAGCTCGGCGAGCGCCTGGACCAGCCGCCGGCGGCCGCCCCCTCCTCCTCGCCATCGCCCGGCTATCAGATCGCGATACGCCTGGCTCGCGGCGGGGCGAGCCGCGAGGAGCTGATGTCGGGCTGCGGACTCACGCTCGCGGAGGCGGAGCTCGTCAGAAGGCTCCACGGACCGCGGACCGCGGAACTGCGTCAAGTTTCGTAGCGCTCCCCTCAAGAGGCGCGTCACACGAGCCGATAGCGGCGCTGTACCGGCAGTCATGCCCCGAGACCGCGCGCCGACCAGATTATGACAACCCGCAAGCAGCAGACTCCGGCAAAGAAGCGCGCGCAGGAGCGATCGACGAATCGCCGCAGCGCCCGCGGGCGCCCGGCTGCCGCGCGCGGCAAATCCGCCGGGACGGCGCCCTCGGCGCTGACCCTGGCAGCGGAATGCACGGTCGCGGAGGCGGATGTCTTTCAAGCGCAGCTCGCCGGCCGGCTGCAACAGCCGGAAGCGGTGACCGTGGATGTGAGCGCGCTGCAGCGCATCGACACCGCGGGACTGCAGCTGCTTGCCGCCTTCGTGCGAGACCGCCGCACGGCGGGCCGTGCGGTCGAGTGGCGGGGCCGCGCCGCCGCGTTGGACTCGGCCGCGAGCCTCCTCGGTCTGAACGACATGCTCGAGCGCGCCGGCGAGGCCGACCGATGACCGTCGATCTGACACAATTTCACGACGCATTCTTCGAAGAGAGCTTCGAGGCGCTGGACACCATGGAGGCGGCGCTGCTGAAGCTCGACATCGGCTCTCCCGAGCCGGAGCTGATCAACACGATCTTCCGGGTGGCGCACTCGATCAAGGGCGGCAGCGCGACCTTCGGGTTCTCGCCGATCGCCTCCTTCACCCACAGCCTCGAGACGCTGCTCGATGAGCTGCGAAGCGCAACGATGCCGGTCACGGTCGCGGTATCTGACCTGCTGCTGAAGTCGGTGGACGTCCTGCGCGCCATGCTGCGCGCGGTCCAGGCGAATCAGCCGATCGATTCGCAGCGTGTATCGGATCTGCAGTTCGACCTCGAGGTCGCGATCGCGAGGAAGAGCGAGCCGGCCCCGGCGCGGGTCGCGCAGGCCGCGCCATCCGGCCCGGCTGCGGCGCAGGTCCCCCCTGAATCCGCGCCGGCCGCTCCCTGGCGGATCCGATTCCACCCCTATCGCGAGCTGCTCGCGCGCGGAAACGATCCTCTGCGCATGTTGCGCGAGCTCGCCGCGCTCGGTGAGCTGCGGGTGCGGGTCGATGCGCAAATGCTGCCGCCGCTCACCGGGATCAACCCCCAGGACTGCTATCTCGCCTGGTCGCTCGAGCTTGCGGGCGAAGTGGCGGAAGAGGCGATCAGGCAGGTGTTCGAGTGGGCGGAAGGCGACTGCGATCTCACGATCGAGCGGCTGCCCGGGGATCGCCCGGACACGACGCCGGGACCGCAGGCCGCGCCGCCGGCACCGACTCCCGGCCACGAAACCGCGCAGCCTGCGGCCTCCTCGGCGCCCGCTGCCGCGCCCGCCGCGCATCCGCCATCCCGCGCCGATACACCGGCGAAGCCGGAAGCCGTGATCAGCGCCCTCGGCGACTCGGGCTCCATCCGCGTCAGCGTCGAGAAGATCGATGAGCTGATGAATACCGTGGGCGAGCTCGTGATCACCCAGGCGATGCTGGGCCAGCTCGGCTCCCACTTCGACGGTGCGGATGCGGAGAAGCTGCGCGCCGGCCTCGCCCAGCTCGAGCGCAACATGCGCGAGCTGCAGGAAAGCGTCATGCGCGTGCGCATGCTGCCGATCAGCTTCGTGTTCAGCCGCTTCCCGCGCATGGTGCGCGACCTCACCCAGCGCCTGGGCAAGCAGATCGAGCTGAAGCTCACCGGCGAGCAGACCGAGCTCGACAAGACCGTGCTCGAGAAGATCGGCGATCCGCTGGTGCACCTCGTGCGCAACTGCATCGATCACGGCATCGAGTCGCCGGAGGCGCGCGCGGCGGCCGGCAAGCCCGCCGAAGGCACCGTGCACCTCGATGCCTGTCACCGCGGCGGCAACATCGCCGTTGAGGTGAGCGATGACGGCGCGGGACTCGACAACGAGCGCATCCTCGCCAAGGCCCGCGCCCGCGGGCTCGTGGGCCCCAATGACACGCTGACGGAAGCGCAGATCCACGAGCTGATCTTCCAGCCCGGATTCTCCACGGCCGACAAGGCCACCGATCTTTCCGGACGCGGCGTCGGCATGGATGTCGTGCGCCGCAACGTGAAAGAGCTTGGCGGCAAGGTGGAAGTGAGGAGCGAGCCGGGACGCGGCTCGCGGTTCACGATCACCCTGCCGCTGACGCTCGCGATCGTCGACGGCCAGTCCGTCTCGGTCGGGACCGAGACCTACATCGTCCCGCTCATCTCCATCGTGGAGTCGATGCAGCTCAAGGCGAGCGGCATCACCCGCCTCTCGGGCCGGGGCGAGGTCCTCTGCTTCCGCGGGGATTACCTGCCGATCATCCGGCTGCACGAGCTGTTCGGGGTCGAGCCGCGCTCGCGCGCGCTGCACGAAGGGCTGGTGGTGATCGCCGAGGGCGACGGCCGGCGCGTCGGTCTGTTCGTCGATGACCTGCTCGGGCAGCAGCAGGTGGTCATCAAATCCCTGCAAGCCAATTACGGCCACATCGAGGGCGTCTCCGGCGCGACGATCCTCGGCGACGGCTCGGTGGCGCTCATTCTCGATGTGCCGGGGCTCATCCGCGCCGCATCCATGCGGGCGGCGGCTTGAGGCGCACGGCGGTCAAGGCGAGGCATCACAACCATGTCCACTCACACGCCCGATCGGCAACAGGGCGCCGACGGCGGCTCCCACCAGGTCCTCACCTTCGTGCTCGGCAACGAGACCTACGGAGTGGACATCCTGCGCGTGCAGGAGATCCGGGGCTGGTCCGCCGTGACGAAGATCCCCCATGCTCCGGCGCACGTGCTCGGAGTGCTCAACCTGCGTGGCTCGATCGTCCCGATCGTGGATCTGCGGATGCGCTTCGCTCTCGAGCGCGCCGAATACACCGCGGTGACGGTGATCATCGTGATGTCCGTCAAAGGGCCGTCCGGACGCCGTGACTTCGGAGTCGTCGTGGACGGCGTGTCGGACGTGGTGGACGTCAACTCGGCCGAAGTGAAACCGGCGCCCGAGCTCGGCTCGCGCTCGGCCACCGAATACATCCGCGGCCTGGTCTCGGTCGCCGAGCGCATGGTGGTGCTGCTCGACATCGACCGCCTGATCGGCAGGGACCTCGCCCTGTCGCCGGGTGAGCCGCAAAGCGGCGAACGCACGGACAGGATGTCCGGGCCGGGGGACCTGCCGCCAGGGACGGCCATTGGCACTGCCCATGCCGCCTGAACGGAGCCACGATTCCATGAGCATCACGCGAAACCTCATCGAGGAGACCCGCGCGGTCATCAGCGCCGCCTCTGAGGGCGACCTCACCCGCAGGCTCGACCTGCGCATCGACAGCCCGGAGCTGCGCGTGATGGCCGAGGGCATCAATTCACTCCTCGAGGGCATGGCCGGCATCGTCGGCGGCATCAGATCGACCGCCGGGCAGGTCAACCGCTCCGCCGAGGAGATCTCCGCCGGCAACACCAACCTCTCGCGGCGCACCGAGGAGCAATCGGCATCGCTCGAGGAGACCGCCTCCTCGATGGAGCAGATGACGACCACCGTCAAGCAGAACGCCGACAATGCGGCCCAGGCGAGCCAGCTCGCGCTCGCGGCCCGCGATCAGGCGGAGCGCGGCGGGATCGTGGTGAATCAGGCGGTCACCGCCATGGGCGACATCAAGCAGTCCTCGAAGAAGATCGCCGACATCATCGGCGTGATCGATGAGATCGCATTCCAGACCAACCTGCTTGCGCTCAACGCCGCCGTCGAGGCGGCGCGCGCCGGCGAGCAGGGCCGCGGCTTCGCCGTAGTGGCGAGCGAGGTGCGCAGCCTCGCGGGCCGCTCCGCCACCGCCGCCAAGGAGATCAAGGGGCTCATCAAGGATTCCGTGCGCAAGGTGGAGGACGGCTCGGCGCGAGTCACCCAGTCCGGCCGGACTCTCGAGGAGATCGTGGCATCGGTGAAGAAGGTCTCCGACATCGTCGCCGAGATCGCCGCCGCTTCGCGCGAGCAGTCCGCGGGGATCGAGCAGGTCAACCGCGCCGTCATGCAGATGGATGCGCTCACTCAGCAGAATGCCTCGCTCGTGGAGGAGGCGACCGCCGCGGCGCAGAGCATGGTGGGCCAGGCCCGCGAGTTGAATGAGGCCATGGGCCGGTACCGGATCGCTCATGAGGGGACACGGGGGCTGCACGCGGCTCCCGCTCCCTTCACTGCCGCGGAGCCCGGCCCGGGACGCGGCGCCGGCGCGGTCCCGCCTGCGGCGCCCGCGCGCATGGCGCGCCGCGCCTGAGTCGCCGCCATGCCCAAGTTGACACTCAACCGTCTGAATCTCTGGCAGAAGCTGGGGGCGCTCGTCCTGGCGATGTTCGTCCCGGCGGTCCTGGTCGGGTTCTTCTATTTCACCGCGGTCGGGGGCGATCTCTCGCAGACGCGCGATGAGATCGCCGGGGCGGGCTATCTGGCCGCGCTCGGCGCGGTCGAATCCTCCCTGCTCGCACACGAGGGGCGCGCGTTCGCGCTGGCGAGCGGCGACAAGGCGAGCCGCGGGCCGGAGCTCGCGGCGCGCAATGATGCGACCCGGGCGTTCCAGCGGGCCGCGGCCATCGATGCGAAGCTCGGCATGCGCTATGGAGTCAGGGAGGAATTCGCGGCGCTGCGCAGCCGCTGGAAGGCGGTTGCGGCCGCGGCTGCCCAACAGAGCGCCCAACAGGCAGCCGGCGCCCACGGCCGCCTCATCGATCAGCTGCGCCGGTTGACCGCGGCGGTCGCCGCGGGATCGGCAATCGCCTCGGATCCCGACCAGACGACGCACGGCCTGCTCGAGGTGGCCTCGATCGACGTGCCCGAGGCGCTCCTCGATGCGGGGAATCTGCGCCGATACGCGGTCGATGCGGCTTCCAAGGGATACCTCGGCGGCGATGACCAGATGGGAATCCTCATCAGTTACGGCCGGCTGCAGTCGGACCTCGACACGATCCGCATGGCGCTCGCGACGCTACCGCCTTCGACGCGTGCCGCGCTGACGCCGATCCTCCAGGCAGCGGCCGGTCGGGTCGGCGGCTTCCATGCCACCGTGAGCTCGCAGCTGCTCAAAGCCGCGAACGTCAAAGTGAGCGGCGGCGCGATATATCAGGCGGGAGTGCCCGCCGATGCGGCGCTGCGCAAGCTCCTCACGGCGAGCGGCGATGCGGCCGCCGCCGCGCTGCAAGCGCGCGCATCCTCTCTCTCGACCCACCGCACCGTCACGGCGCTCCTCGCGCTGCTCGCTCTGGCGGCCGCGCTGGCGCTCACCGTGCTCGTCAAACTCTCCCTCTCCCGGCCGCTCACGCGGGCGACGAGCGTCTTCGAGCAGATCTCCCGGGGCCATTACGACAACCCGATCGACACGCGCCGCGGCGATGAGGCGGGCCAGGTGCTGCGGGCACTCGCGGCGATGCAGGAGAAGCTGGGCGCACAGCTCGAGAACGAGCGCGCCGTAGCGGCGGAGAACTCCCGCATCCGGCACGCGCTCGACAAGGCCTCCACCGGGGTGGTGCTGGCCGACGCCGGGCACCGGATCATCTACGTCAACGAGGCGGCGCAGGCGGGCTTCGGGCGGTATGAAGCCGACATCCGCGGCTCCCTGCCGGCCTTCGAGGCGGCCAAGCTGCGCGGCTCGAGTCTCGATTCGCTGTCCATCGATCCCGCCGGCGAGCGCGGCATCCTCGATGCGCTTGCGCGGGAGCGGGTCGAGGAGCGCGTCCTCGGCGGCCTCAGCTTCCGCACCGTCACCAACCGCGTGGTCGGCGAGCGCGGCGAGCGCTTGGGCACGGTCATGGAGTGGACGCAGCGCACCCAGGAGGTGCGCGTGGAGCAGGAACTACAGGGTGTGCTCGGCGCCGTCAACGGCGGCGATCTCAGCCGGCGCATCGACCTTGCGCACAAATCGGGCTTCTTCGCGGCGCTGGGAACGGGCGTCAACCGGCTCGCCGAGATCCTGGTCGAGATCGTATCGGGGGTGAAGAGCGCAGGCCGCGAAATCGCCCTCGGCGCCGAGGAGATCACCGCCGGCAACTCGAACCTGTCGCTGCGCACGGAGGAGCAGGCCTCCTCGCTCGAGGAGACCGCCTCCTCGATGGAGGAGATGACCACCACCGTCAAGCAGAACGCCGACAACGCGGCCCAGGCGAACCAGCTGGCCCTTGCCGCGCGCGAGCAGGCCGAGCAGGGCGGCGCCGTGGTCGGCAAGGCCGTGGTGGCGATGTCGGGGATCAACGAGTCGGCCAAGAAGATCGCCGACATCATCGGCGTGATCGATGAGATCGCATTCCAGACCAACCTGCTTGCGCTCAACGCCGCCGTCGAGGCGGCGCGGGCCGGTGAGCAGGGCCGCGGCTTCGCCGTGGTGGCGAGCGAGGTGCGCAGCCTCGCCGGCCGCTCGGCGACGGCCGCGAAGGAGATCAAGAGCCTCATCGAGGACAGCGTCAGGAAGGTGGGGGACGGATCGAGCCTCGTGACCCAGTCCGGGCGCACGCTCGGAGAGATCGTGACCTCGGTGAAGAAGGTGTCCGACATCGTCGCCGAGATCGCCGCCGCCTCGCGCGAGCAATCCTCGGGAATCGAGCAGGTCAACCGCGCCGTGGTGCAGATGGACGAGCTCACGCAGCAGAATGCCGCGCTCGTGGAGGAGGCGACCGCCGCCTCGCAGTCCATGGCCGGCCAGGTGCGTGAGCTCAACGACATGCTGGCCCGCTACGAGCTTGGCGCCGGGAGCGCCGCTCGGGACGCCGCGCAGCAGGGGCCCGCGCAGCCGGCAGCGGCCACGATCCGCACCGCCCCGGCTGTCGCGCAAAGCGGTGCGCGGCTGCAGGCCCGCCGCGCCGGCGGCGCGGACGGCGAATGGATAGAGGCCTAGAGGTAATTCAATGCAATTTCTCAACCGCTTGCGGCTCTGGCAGAAACTGGCGCTCCTCGTCGCCGCGATGGCCGTGCCGACGGCCCTGCTCGGTGTCTTCTACCTGCGCGCCGCCAACGGCGAGGTCGCCCAGGCCCGCAGCGAGCTCTCCGCAGCGGAATACGCGCATCAGGTGGGCACGTTGCTCGCCGAGGTCGCCAATCACCGCAGCCTCCTCTTCGCGGTGCTCACCGGAGACAGTGCCCGCGCAGACGAGCTCAAGGCCTCCGAGGCCACGATCGATCGGCTGATGTCCGGGATCCGGGCGAGCGACTCGGCGGCCGGGAACCGGCTCGGCGTCGGGCGCGAATGGCGCGGCATCGAGACCGCCTGGCAGCAGTTGAAGTCGGACGAGTCCAAGCTCACCGCCGATGCGGCCGTCGCCCGCCAGGATGCCCTCATCGCCCGGATCGTGACACTCGGCAACCTCGTGGTGGCCCGCTCGGCGCTCAACGTCGATCCCTCGCCGCAGACCGCCTCGCTGATCCAGATCGCCACCCGCGACGTGCCCGGTGCGCTCATCGCATCAGGCAATGTTCAGTGGTATGCCACCAGCGCGAGCATCAAAGGCTATCTCGGCGGCAACGACCAGATGGCGCTGCACCTCTATCACCGGGAGGTGGCCGGCGACTTCGCGGCGGCGGCACGCGACCTGAACGGGGCGCCGCAGACCGCGCGCGTGAAAATCGCGCCTGCCCTGAAGGGGGCGCAAGCGGCGTTCGACGCGTCCTACGGAATCATCCGCTCGCGGATCATCAACGCGCAGAAGATGACGATCACGACCGCCGAGCTCTTCACGGACTCGCGCGCCATCAGCTCGAGCCTGCAGCGCCTCTCGGACCTCGGCTATTCCGCCATGGACGCCGCGGTGAAGCAACGCCTCGCCGAGGTGACCACCTGGCGCAACCTGACCGTCGGGGTCACGGCCGCCGCACTTGCCGTGGCGCTCGTGCTCTCCTGGCTCATCACCCGCTCGCTCGCCACGCCGCTCGCGCAGGCGATCGAGGTGTTCGGCCGCATCGCCGGCGGCAAATACGACAGTACGATCGACCTCACCGGCTCGGACGAGGCCGGCCGGGTGCTGCATGCCCTGCACGAGATGCAAGGGAAGCTGCGCACTCAGATCGAGAACGAGCGGCTGGTGGCGGCGGAGAACGCCCGCGTGCGCCAGGCGCTCGACAAGGTATCCACCTCGGTGGTGCTCGCCGACGCCGAGCACCGGGTCATCTACCTCAACGACACGGCCGCCGCCACGCTGGCGCGCAACCAGGATCAGATCCGCCTGAGCCTGCCCGGATTCGACGTGGAGAAGCTGCGCGGCACGAGCCTCGAGGCCCTGGCGGCCGATCCGGCCGCGCAGCGGCGCGAGCTCGACACGCTCGCCGGCTCGCGCACCGCCGAGCGGCAGCTCGGCGCCTGCACCTTCCGCACCGTCACCAGCTCCGTGCTCGATGAGCATGGAGCGCGGATCGGCACCGTCATGGAATGGACCGACCGCACGCAGGAAGTGGCCGTCGAGCAGGAGATGCAGGGGATGCTGTCGGCGGTGGTGGCAGGCGAGCTCGGCAGCCGCATCGACCTCGCGGGCAAGACCGGATTCTTCGAGGCCATGAGCCGGGGCGTCAACCAGCTCGCCGACACCATGGCCGAAGTGGTCTCCCGCGTGAAGCGCGTCGCCGCCGATGTCCACCGCGGCGCCGACGAGATCTCCGCCGGCAACGCCAACCTGTCGCAGCGCACGGAGGAGCAGTCCTCCTCGCTGGAGGAGACCGCCTCCTCGATGGAGGAGATGACCACGACGGTCAAGCAGAACGCCGACAACGCCGCGCAGGCCAACCAGCTCGCCCTCGCGGCGCGGGATCAGGCCGAGAAGGGCGGGACGGTCGTGAGCCAGGCGGTCGCGGCCATGGCCGGCATCAACGACTCCTCGAAGAAGATCGCGGACATCATCGGCGTCATCGACGACATCGCCTTCCAGACCAACCTGCTGGCGCTGAACGCGGCCGTCGAGGCCGCCCGCGCCGGCGAGCAGGGACGCGGCTTCGCCGTGGTCGCGAGCGAGGTGCGCAGCCTCGCCGGGCGCTCGGCCACGGCCGCCAAGGAGATCAAGGAGCTGATCCAGGACTCGGTGCGCAGGGTCGAGGACGGCTCGGTGCTCGTCACCCAGTCCGGCCAGACCCTGGAGAAGATCGTCGCCGCGGTGAAGAAGGTCTCCGACATCGTCGCCGAGATCGCCGCGGCCTCGCGCGAGCAGTCCTCCGGAATCGAGCAGGTCAACCGCGCCGTCATGCAGATGGACGAGCTCACCCAGCAGAACGCCGCCCTGGTGGAAGAGGCCACCGCCGCCTCGCAGGCAATGGCCGAGCAGGTGCGCGGATTGAACGAGATGCTGGCGCGGTTCCAGGTCGGAATGGGCGAGTCGCGAAGCGAGGAGCGCCCGGACACGATGTCCGGGCCGGGCACCCCGCCAAGGATGGGCCGTGCCGAGCGCCGCGGGCCGAGCCGGCCGTGGACCGGCCGGGGCGGCGCCGCCAGGACCGCGAAGCCGACACCCGCGCCAGCGCAGCCCGCGCGCGCCGCCGCGCCGGCCGCCGCGGCGGCCCCCTCGCGCGGCAACGGCACACTGGGCGCCGCCGACAGCGGTGATTCCGAGTGGCAGGAATTCTGACTTCATGTCAACACTACCAACAACGAGTGGAGCGCCGTGATGGCCCGGATACTTGCAGTAGATGACTCGGCGGCGATGCGACAGATGGTCGGCATCACCCTGACCGGTGCGGGCCACGACGTGCAGCAGGCCGCCGACGGCGATGAGGCGCTGCAGATCGCGGACCGGCAGCGTTTCGACCTCGTGATCACCGACGTGAACATGCCGAGGATGGACGGCATCACGCTGGTGCGCGAGCTGCGCAGCCGCGCCAGCTACCGCTACGTGCCGCTGCTCGTGCTCACCACCGAGGCGACGCTCGAGCGCAAGCAGCAGGGCAAGGCGGCCGGCGCGACCGGCTGGCTGGTCAAGCCCTTCAACCCCGAGCGGCTGCTCGCGACCATCGCCAAGGTGCTCGGCTGAGATCTCGATCCACGATGTCGACAATGAGGAACCCACCCATGAAGTCCCCGAAGCGAATCCTCGCCCTGGCCGCCCTGTCGGCCGCCTGCGCCGTGAGCCTCAGGGCCCACGCGGATCAGTGCAGGCTGCCGCCGGCGCCGAGCAAGATTCCCGACGGCAGCACGGCCAGCCAGCAGGAGATGATCACGGCCATGGAGACCATCAAGCAGTACAACAGCGACGTGCAGACATACCTCAAGTGCCTGGACTTCGAGGCGCGGCAGAATCAGCTGGCCCCGGGCAATCAGGCGTCCCTGCACAATGCGGCCGTCAGTGAGCTCACCCACGTCGCCGACGAGTTCAACCAGCAGGTGCGGACCTTCAAGGCGAGACACGGCTGAGGCCGCGAGTGTCGCTCCCGTCACGGGGCTCGCCGGCGGCGAGCCCCGTCAACTCCATCTACGAGCTCGCGTGCGCGGCGGCGACGGCCGCCTCGCTCATCGAGCTCGCGCTCAGCGAATCGCAGCGGCCGGTGGCCGACCTCGGCGAGGCGCTCTCGCGCGTCAGTGGGGCCGTGTCGGGCGGCGCCCGGCCGGCGGCGCAAGACCTCGAGGCCTGCGTGGAAAAGCTCCAGTTTCACGACCGCATGGCGCAGCAGCTCTCGCAGGTGCGCGATCTGCTGGCGGCGGTCGCCGCCGCCGGCTCCGCCGATGCGGCTCCCGGCGGCCGGCAGAGCTGGTCCGTGCTCATGGAGAATCTGCGCGCGCGCTTCACCTCGGAGTCGCACCGCATCCTCTTCAACCTGCTGATGCCCGATGCGCAAGGGCACAGCCACGTGGCATCCCTCCACGCCGCCGAGGGCAGCGTGGAGCTGTTCTGAGCCGACCTTGAACGCAGCCTCCGCCCGGGATGCCAACACGCTGCGCCTGCGGGAGTTCGCCTTCGGCGAGGAGGACTTCCAGGCGCTGCGAGTCCTCGTGAAGTCCCTCACCGGCATCCATCTCTCGGATCAGAAGCGGGAGCTCGTGTACGGGCGGCTGACCCGGCGTCTGCGCGCGCTGCAGCTGCGCAGCTTCGCCGAGTACCGCGAACGCCTGAAAGGCGACACGCAGGAAGTCGCCGAGCTCTGCAACGCGATCACGACCAATCTCACCTCGTTCTTCCGCGAGCCGCACCACTTCCAGTATCTGCGCGAGCACGTGCTCGCGCCGTTCGCGGCCGGCCGCCGCGGGCGCCGCCTTCGCATCTGGTCGGCCGGCTGCTCGAGCGGGGAGGAGTCCTACTCCATCGCCATGACCGTCCTCGAGGCGCTGCCCGACCCGGACCGCTGGGACGTGCGTATCCTCGCCACGGATCTCGACAGTGAAGTCCTGCAGCGCGCGCGGCGGGGAATCTATCCCGAGGAGCGCACGTGCGGCCTCTCTGCGCAGCGCCTGCAGCGGTTCTTCACCGACCGGCAGGACGCCGGCGGGCTCTGCCGCCAGGTAAACCCCGAAGTCGCCGCGCTCGTCACATTCAAGCAGCTCAATCTCATCCACACCCTGCCGATGAAAGGACCGTTGGATGTGATCTTCTGCCGCAACGTCGTGATCTACTTCGACAAAGACACCCAGCGGGAGCTTTTCAGCCGCCTCGCGCCGCTGCAGCGTCCCGGGGACCTGCTCTTCCTCGGTCATTCCGAGAGCCTCTTCAAGGTCTGCGACAGCTATGACCTCATCGGCAAGACCATTCACAGGCGGATCT
>JAKAZP010000124.1 GCA_021815905.1 Pseudomonadota bacterium
CGAGATGCAGCGCACCCCGGTCGATCAGGCGGAGTTCGAGCGCGTCAAGGCGCTGCTGCTGCGGCAGATTCCGCTCGATGAGTCGAGTGTCGATGCCATCGCCGCAGGCTTCATCCACGACGTCGACCTCGGGCTGCCGCTCGATGAGCCCACGGTCGCCGCCCGGCGCTACATCGCCCTGCAACCCGCGCAGGTGCGGGCGGCATTCCGCAAGTGGATGCGTCCCGAGGACCTCGTGCAGATCAGCGAGGGGCCGCCGCCGGGCTAGCCCGCTGCTCGGCTCGACGGCGAGCGGCCGCGCCGTGACGCCGCCGCCGCCGCCGCCTCAATTTGCCACAATTGCGTCACTCCCCCGGCCGGATCGGCATCGAGACTCGTGCGCGTCGAGAGTCCACGCAGCGCCCGAGGAGTCGCATGTTTCCGAATCTCGAGATCTGGCTCAACCACTTCGAGTACCACGCCGGGCAGGCGCGAGCGGCGACGGAGACGGCATCGAGTCCGCTGTCATCGAAGGAACGGCGCCTCATCGCCCGCTCGCTCGCCACTTTTCAGCTCGGCGAACGGTCCGACGGCGGCGGCCTGCTCGCGGCCGCCCGCCGCTTCGCCGCGGAGCGCGACGCCGGGCCGCTGCCGCGCATCGTCGAGCTCCTCATCCTCGAGCAGCAGCGGCATGCGAGCCTGCTGCTCGAGTTCATGCGCGAGCACGCCATCGCCCCGGCACGCCGGCACTGGACCGACACCCTCTTTCGGCGCCTGCGGCGACTCGGTGGATTCGAGCTGTACCTCCACGCGCTCATCGCGGCCGAGCTCATCGGCCATGTCTATTATCGCGCGCTCGAGGAGGCGACGAGCTGCCGCCGGCTCAAGCTTCTCTGCCGCACCCTGCGCGCCGACGAGCTGGCGCACGTCGGGCTCGAGTCGGAGCTCATTCTCGCGCTGCGCTCGCGCAGGTCGGAAGTCTCTCAGGCCGTGACGCGGCTCGCGCACCGCGGATTCTTCATCTCCGCGGCGCTCGCGGTGTGGCTGACTCACCGCGCGCTGCTGCGCCAGTCGGGATTCTCGGCCACGGGATTCCTGCGCGCATGCCGCTCGCAGTACGCCTTCCATCTCGATCCGCCATCGCCCGGCTCCTCGCGAGGGGCCGAATCCCGCGAGCCTGCCGCAAGCCGTCCAACCCGCGCACCTCGGGCGTGCGCGGCGCCGATCGCCGCGCTCAGTCGGCGGCGGGCGTCATCGCCGGCTCGGTCCTGACCTGGCGCTGGCGCTCGTGGTCGGCCGCGAGCGCGAGGTAGACCGCAGGCACGATGAACAGCGTGAACAGCGTGCCGATCGAGAGGCCGGTGAAGATCACGATGCCCATGGCGAACCGCCCCGCTGCGCCCGCGCCGGTGGCGACCACGAGCGGCAGCACGCCGAGCACCATCGCCGCGGTGGTCATCAGGATCGGGCGCAGCCGTACCGCCGCCGCCTCCTCGATGGCCTGCCGCTTGGGCGTGCCCGCACGCTGCAGGTCGTTGGCGAACTGCACCATCAGGATGCCGTGCTTGCTGATCAGGCCGAGCAGCGTCACCAGGCCCACCTGAGTGTAGATATTGAGCGTCGTGAACCCGACGTTGATGAACAGCAGCGCCCCGAACAGCGCCGCCGGCACCGACACCAGGATCACGATCGGATCGCGGAAGCTCTCGAACAGCGCCGCGAGCGCGAGAAACACGATGACGAGCGAGAAGCCGAACGTCATCAGGAAGCCGCTCGAGCCCTGCATGTACTGGCGCGACTCACCGGAGTAGTCGGCGGTGTAGCCCGTGGGCGCGACCTCGTCGAGCGTCTTGCGCAGGAACGCGAGCGCCGCTCCCTCGGACACCGCGGGGGCGCCCGCGATGGTGACCGAGTTCAGCTGCTGGAAGTGGTTGATGGTCTCGGGAACGGTCTGACGCGTGAGGTGCGCCACGGTGCCGAGCTGCACCAGGGAGCCGTCGGCGGCGCGCAGATTGTAGTCGAGCACCTGATGGGGATTCAGCCGGTACTTCTGCAGCACCTGCGGAATCACCTGGTACGAGCGCCCGTCGAGCGAGAAGTAGTTGACGTAACCGCCGCCGAGCGCCGCGCCGAGCGTCGAGGCGACGTTCTGCTGCGTGAGGCCCAGCTGCGCCACCATGTCCGGGTCGACGACCAGCGTCTCCTGCGGCTTGTCGATCTTCAGGTCATCGTCCACGAACCAGAACAGGCCGCTCGCCTTGGCCCGATCGAGCACCTTCTGCGCCACCTGATACAGGCTCTGGATCGAGTCCCCGGTCGTGATGACGAACTGCACCGGCAACCCGCCGGCCCCCGGCAGAGGCGGGAACTGGAAGGCGGCCACCCGCGCCCCCGCGATGCGGTTCCAGCGCTGCTGCAGGATCTTCTGCAGCTCATCCGCCGAGCGGTTGCGCTCGTTCCAGGGCTTGAACATGATGCCGCCGAATCCCTGGCTGACCGCCGGTGAGCCGATCAGCTGAAAGGCGGCCATATACTCCGGCAGGGTCCGCGCCACCTGGTACACCTGTTTCGAGTAGAGCTGCATCTGCTGCAGCGTCGCATCGGGAGGACCGATGAGCTGGTAGAGCACCACGCCCTCGTCCTCCTGCGGAGCGAGCTCCGAGGGGGAAGTGAGGAAGAGATAGGCGACACCGCCGAGCAGCAGCACGCCGAGCACGACGAGCACCTGCCAGGTCTCGAGCCAGCTTCCGAGGACGCGGTGATAGCCCGAGCGCAAGCGGGTGAACCCACGGTCGAGCAGGCGCGCGAATCGCCCCTCCTCCTGGGTCTCGCGGAAGATGCGCGAGCACATCATCGGCGAGAGGGTGAGGGCGACGATCGCCGAGACCGTGACCGCGCCGACGAGAGTGAACGCGAACTGGGTGAACAGCGCGCCGGTCAACCCGCTCTGGAACGCGATCGGCGCATAGGCCGCGACCAGCACCACGGTCATCGCGAGAATGGGGCCGCCGAGCTCGCGCGCGCCGCGCAGCGCCGCGTCCAGGGGCGTCGCGCCCTCCTTCATGTGCCGATCGACGTTCTCCACCACGATGATGGCGTCGTCGACCACCAGTCCGATCGCGAGCACGAGCGCGAGCAGGGTGAGGAGGTTGATGGAATAGCCGAGCGAGATCATCAGGATGAACGCCCCGATGAGCGAGAGCGGCATGGCGATCGCAGGCACGGCGGCGGCGCGCGGGCTGCCGAGGAAGAGGAAGATCACCGCGGTCACGATGAGCAGCGCCTCGACCAGGGTCTGGATCACGTCCGAGATCGAGGCGTTGATGAACTTGCTGCCGTCGAAGACCAGCGTCTGGGTGATGCCGTGCGGCAGCTGCCGGGCGATGCCGGGCAACACCGCCCTCACCTGCCGCGCCACGTCGAGCACGTTGGCGGTCGGGGCCGGCTGGATGCCGACGAACACGCCCGTGCGGCCGTTGAAGTTGATGGTGGAGTCGTAGTTCTGCGCGCCGAGGACCACGGTCGCGACGTCCTCGAGCCGCACGATCGCCCCGTTCGCCTGGCGGATGACCAGTCGCCGGAACGCCTGCACGGTGTGCGGATCGGTGGAGGCGTTCAGATTCACGCTGACCATCTGGCCCTTGGTGGAGCCGGCGGCGGACAGGTAGTTGTTGGCGGCGAGCGCCGCGTAGACATCGCCCGCGGTCACCCCGTGCGCGGCCATGCGGTCGGGATCGAGCCAGGCGCGCAGCGCGTAGATCCGCCCTCCGGAGATGTCGGCGTTCTGCACCCCGGGAATGGAGTCGAGCTTCGGCTGCACCACGCGCACCAGGTAGTCGGTCACCGCGTTCGCCTGCAGCACCTTGCTCGAGTAACCGATGAACATGATGTCATTGGTCTCGTTGGTGGCGAGCGAGATGACCGGCAGCTGCGACTGCGGCGGGAGCTGGTTGCGGACCGCGTTCACCTTGGCGCTGATCTCCGTGAGCGCCTTGCTCGAGGGGTAATTCAGGTGCAGGTAGGCGGTGATCACCGAGCTGCCGGCGCTCGAGGAGGACTCGAGATAGTCGATGCCCTGGGCCTGGGCGATCGCCGCCTCGAGCGGCTGGGTGATGAAGCCGGCGACCGTCTGCGCATCGGCGCCGTAGTAGGTCGTCTGAATGGTGATGACCGCATTCTCGGTCTGCGGGAATTGCGTCACCGGCAGCTGGAAGATGGCGCGGATCCCCAGGACGAGGATGAGCAGGCTGACGACCGCCGAGAGCACCGGCCGCCGGATGAACAGATCGGTCAGCTTCACGCGAACCCCTCAGTGCTCCTGCGGCGAGGGGTTGGGGTTGTCGAGCGGCACCACGCTGTTGTTGATGATGAGCGCCGTGCCGTTCGTGAGCTTCATCTGGCCGCTCGTGACCACCTCGTCACCGGCGCGCACCCCTTTCAGGATGGCGATCTGATCCCCGCGGCTCGGCCCCACGGTGACGAAAACCATCTGCGCCGTCGGATGCCCCGAGGCCGTGGCGGCCTTCCTCACCAGGTAGACCGTCTCGCCGTAGGGGTTGTAGGTGATGGCGGTCTGCGGCAGGGTGATGTAGCGCTCCTTGGCCCCCGAATCGACCGCCGTGCGCACGAACATTCCGGGCAAGAGCCGGTCGCCCGGATTCGGCAGCGTCGCCTCGGCCTCGAAGTTGCGCGTGGAGGCATTCACCAGCGGGTCGACCGAGGTGATCTTTCCCGCGAAGCTGCGCCCGGGGAAGGTATCCGTCGTGACGTGCACGCTCTGCCCCACCGCGATGTGCGCGAGCTCGTTCTGCGGCAACATGAAGTCGACGTAGATCGGATCGAGCGATTCGAGGCTCACGATCGCATCGCCGGGGTTGAGGTATTGTCCGGGATTGACGGTGGTGATGCCGAGCCGGCCGCTGAAGGGCGCGACCACGGTCTTCTTCGCCACCAGAGCCGCCTGGGCGGCTACCTGGTCCTCGGCGCTCTTCAGGTTCGCCTCGTCGGTGTCGAGCTGGGCCCGGCCGATCGCCTGCGCCTGGTACTGGATGAGATCACGGTGATAGACCAGCTGCGCGAGGTTGGCTTCCGCGGTGAGCGCGCGCAGCTGCGCCACGTCGGGCGCCGCGTTGAGCTGCACCAGCACCTGCCCGGCCCTCGCGTCCGCGCCGGACTTGAAGTGGATGCCGACGACGAGGCCCGCCACCTCGGTGGTCACCTCGACGCCGTGCACCGCGCGCAGGCTCCCCACCGCCCTCACCTCCGGCTGCCACTCGGAATAGCGCGCGGTGGTGGCGCTGACCGTCTGCGCGGGCGAGGCGTTCTTCGCCATCACCTGGCGGATCATGCGAGCCTTGAACAGATTGAAGCCCACGACCCCGCCCAGGAGGATGGCCATCAGGCCCAGCACGATGGCGAGCCGCCATCTCATCTTGCTCCTCACCGCTACTCCTCGCCGCCGGCTCCTGATGCACGCCCCTCGAGCGCGGACGGATCGCCGGCCCCCGAAGGAGACCGGTCACCGTGCTGATCGTCGAGAGGCCAGCCGGGAAAGCTGCCGGAAGCCGCGCACTCTAGCAGAACGCACCGGATTTTCCCCTCTCGCCCGGGAGAGAGACCGGTGTGGGAGACGGGTGATTTCATCGCCCGTGCCGGGATCGATGCGGTATCGTGCGCCCCGTGCCCCCACTCCCTCCCGGACCCGCCCTGCGGCCGCCAGCGCGCGGCACCGCCGCCCGCGCCACGGGGCCCGCGGACGCGGTGCTCGAGGTGACCGGCCTCGGCAAGCGCTTCGCCGGCCTTCTCGCCGTCGATCAGGTTTCCTTCGCGGTGCATCCGGGCGAGGTCGTCGGCCTTCTCGGACCGAACGGCGCGGGCAAGACGACCACCATCAACATGATTCTCGGCGTGTTGAGCCCGAGCGCCGGCGGCGTCCGGATCGGAGGCGTCGATCTCGCCCGCGAGCGCGCGCATGCGCTGGCGCACGCGAATTTCTCCGCCGTCTACGCCTCGCTCCCGGGCAACCTCACCGTGGAGCAGAACCTCAGGTTCTTCGGCCTCGTCTACGGCGTGCGGGGGCTCGCCGGCCGGATCGAGGAGTTGCTGTCGCAGTTCGAGCTCGAGCGCCTGAGGCGCGTGAAGTGCGGAGTGCTCTCCTCGGGCGAGCAGACTCGGGTCGCCCTCGCGAAGGCCGTCATCAACCGGCCGCGGCTGCTGCTGCTCGATGAGCCGACCGCATCGCTCGATCCGTCCGCCGCGCAGACCGTGCGCGCGCGCATCCGCGCGCTCGCGCTCGAGGGCGGCTGCGGCATCCTCTGGACCTCGCACAACATGTACGAGGTCGAGGAGGTCTGCGACCGGGTGTTGTTCCTCTCGCGCGGGCGAATCCTGCTCGAGGGCGATCCCCGCCGGCTGCCGCGGGCGCACGGCGCCGCCACCCTGGAGGAGCTCTTCATCCGTCTCGCGCGCGAGCCGCTCGCCGACCCGCCGGGAGGTGCGCGATGAGAGCGCGGCCGGTCGCGGGCATCGTGCTGCGCCAGGTCTACCTGATCCGCGGCAGCCCGGTGCGGGCGCTGCCGATGTTCGCCTGGGTGGCGATCGACATCGTGGTGTGGGGCTTCATCACGCGCTATCTCAATTCCATGAGCGCCGGCCGGTTCAATTACGTGCCGAGCCTGCTCGGGGCGGTGCTGATGTGGGATTTCTTCACCCGCATCATGCAGGGAGTGAGCACCGCGTTCCTCGAGGACGTCTGGTCGCGCAACTTCCTCAATCTGTTCGCCACTCCGCTCACCCTCTCGGAATACATCAGCGGGCTCGTGCTGACGAGCATGGGCACGAGCGCCGTCGGGCTCGCCGTCATGCTGCTGCTCGCGACGGCGGTATTCGGGCTCTCCTTCTTCGCCCTGGGCGCGCTCCTCGTGCCGTTTCTCCTCGTGTTGTTCTGCTTCGGGATCGCCCTCGGGATCCTCGCGAGCGCGCTCGTGCTGCGTCTCGGGCCGGCCTCCGAGTGGCTGGTCTGGCCCATGCCGGCGCTGCTCTCGCCGTTCGTCGGCGTGTTCTATCCCCTGTCGACGCTGCCGGGCTGGATGCGGAAGGTGGCGCTCGTGCTGCCCCCCTCCTACGTGTTCCAGGGCATGCGAGCCGTGCTCGCCGGCCGGTCGTTCTCCGCCTTCGGGCTCGCCCTCGGCGCAAGCCTCGCGCTGCTCGACATCCTGCTCGCGGCCTTCTTCTTCTCGCGGGTGTTCCGCCATGCCGTGCGCACGGGGCTGCTGGCGCGGTACAGCGCCGAAAGCACCTCCTGAGGCCCGGTAGTTCCACCGCGACCGCAACGTGCGCGCGGGACCGGCGCGGACCGGCGATCGCCCCCCGGGCCGCGGCATCCGCCCGGCGGCCGCCGGCGCCGGCGCCCTGCTCCGGGGAAGCTCGGCCGACCCGGCCCCAGCGCGGGCACGAGCTCGGCCCACGCATCCGATGCGCCGACCCGCTGCCGCCTTGT
>JAKAZP010000125.1 GCA_021815905.1 Pseudomonadota bacterium
GCGCCGGCAATCGCGGTCCGGGCGTCAGCAAGCCGAGCAGATTGAGCGGATCGGACGCCGAGAGCGAGATCAACTCGCCCTGTGGCGCGCGCCGTCGCACCTCGCGCAGCAGGCCGACCGCCTCGGACGCCGCGAACTGCTCTCCCGAGAGGCCGGATACGAACCGCCCGCCGCGGATCTCGCCTCGAGCCTCGAGCCGGCGATAGCAGCTCAGCAGCTCGCGCCAAGGCGGCAGCCAGTCCGCCTCGCGCGCGAGCACACGCCAGAACACGACGCCCCAGCGCTTCAGCAGCGCACGGGCGGCGAGCTCGACGGTGTCCGCGTCGGTTCGCGCCGCCGGGGACTGGCTGTCGCGCCGCGCGAGCGACCACCTGCCGGCGGAGTCCATGCCGAACAGCGCCTGGCGCCTGCGATGGCGCGTCGCCGCGCGCGAGCGGCGCAGGTCCGAGGGAACGAGGAGCGCCCGCAGACCCCCGAAGCTGTCGGAGTTGACGAGGCCGAGCGCGACGAGCTCGGCGAGCGCGTCCTCGGCCTGGGAGGCCAGCAGCCGTGCGCCCTCGAGGATCTCATCGAAGAACGAAGCTCCGTGGGCGGTGAGGTGCTCGAGCACGCGCCGCGCCGCGCCGCTCGCGCCCTCCGCGGCCGAAGGGTCGGTGAGCGAGGCCCAGGCCCGCAGGTTCCGGCGGGCGAGCAGAGTGACCGGAGTGCTGCGCACGGGCCCGGAGGTCGACTCGGATTCGCCCTTGCGCCGCGTCAGCCGCATCCAGGCGAAGCGCCCCGCGAGGCACTGCTCATCGAGCCACGCGGTCTCGTACTCGTTGATGCGGGCCGGCAGGATCTCGGTCTCCCAGGCGCCCGCGGCGGACTCGAAGCCCTCGAGCTGGGCCAGCACCGCGGCCACCGCATCGGGGCCGTCCATGCGCGCGGCGGGCGCGACGCGCTGCCACTCGAACAGGAAGCGCAGCATGTCTCGGGGCTCGACCGGCTCGATCTCGGCGCGTAGCCGCTTGACGGTGTAGCGGTGGATACGGGCGAGGAGCCCCCGTTCGCACCACTCGCCTTCGGGCGGAGCGTGTTGGGTGAATCGGCCGCGCATCGCCGAGCCTTCGGCCTCGAGCGCGGCCAGCGCGGATTCGATCGGCGCCGCCGGCCATGTGATCGAATCCGCGAGCGAGGCGGCGGCGACCGGACCGAGGCCCTGCAGCCGGCCGCGGACCACCTCGAGGAGCGCCTGCTCGACGGACCAGGTGCGCTCGAGCTCGGCGGGAGGACGCACCGGGGGGCGCATCTGCGCGCCCGGGAGCAGCGCGCAGAACAGCGGCAACCGCTCGGTCGCGACCCACAGTGCCGCCGCGCCCGCCCGCAGCAGCGTCGCCCGACCCCCGGCGGCAAGCGAGTCGGCGAGCGACTGCCACTGCGGCCGCGCGCCGAGCTCCGCCTGCGTCATGAATGTCAGCCAGCCGAGCGCATCGTGGAGCTCATCGGCGTTGGTCGCCTCGGGCCACGCTTCCGAGCGCACGCGCTCGATCGCCGCCGGATCGAGTGCGCCGAGATCGCCGGCGCTCTGCGGGTCGAGCCAGCGCCGGCCGATCACCGCCTGCGTCCGCCGCTCCTCGAGCGGCGCATCATCGAGGTACGCGTAGGGGCGCGCCGTGAGCACCTCCAGGGCGAGCGGCGAGGGCTCCGTCAGATCGCGCGCCACGACGGCGACGGCGCCGCGCTCGATGTCTCCGAGCAGCGCCTCGAGCCCCTCGATGTCCATCGCCTCGGTCAGGCAGTCCTCGATCGCCTGTTGCACGAGGGGATGATGGGGGATCTCGAGCTCGCCGGAGAGATTCTCCGCGCACGCCACCTGGTCCGGAAACACCGATGCGAGCAGGTCCTCGGCCGCCATGCGCGCGAGCGGCGCGGGCACCTTGCGCCCGCCTCGAAAGCGCGGCAACGCGAGCGCGATCGTGGCGCTCCAGCGCCAGCGCGCGGCGAACATGGGCGCTGCGCACAGCGCCTGCACGAGCAGGGCGCGCACCGTGTTGGAATGGAGATAACGCGCCACGGAGGCGAGCTCGAAGCTGTGGGCGGTGGTGAGCGAGAGCACGATGGCATCCTCGGTCGCCGCCGCCTGCAGCTCGAAATTGAAGGAGCGGCAGAATCGCTTGCGCAGCGCGAGTCCCCAGGCGCGGTTGATGCGGCTGCCGAAGGGAGAGTGGATGACGAGCTGCATGCCGCCCGCCTCGTCGAAGAAGCGCTCGAAAACCACGGTGTCGCGCGTCGGCAGCACGCCGAGCGCCGCGCGGGCGGCGCCGAGATAGGCGGCGAGCTGCGTCGCGGCGGGCGAGGTGATTCCCACCTCCCCGGTGAGCCAGTGCACCGCCTGCCCGAGCCCCTGCGCGAGGCGCGGCTCGATCTCGCGGCGCAGCCGCGCGACGCCCTGCGACAGCTCGTCGGAGCGGCCCGGCGCCTCGCCCAGCCAGAAGGGGATCGACGGCGGCTGGCCGTGAGCGTCCTCGACCCGCACGGTGCTGCGCTCGACGCGCAGGATGCGGTAGGAGCTGTTGCCGAGCTGGAAGACATCGCCCTGCAGACTCTCGACCGCGAAGTCTTCATTCACCGTGCCGATGAGCTGCGCCTGCGGCTCGAGGAGCACCTGATAATCGCCCGTCTCGGGGATCGTCCCGCCCGAGGTCAGCGCGGTGAGACGCGCTCCGCGGCGGCCGCGGAGCATGCGGTGGACTGCATCGTAGTGCAGCAGCGCACCGCGCCGCCCGCGGCGCGTGGTGAAGCCCTCGGCGAGCATGCGCACGACGGCGTCGAACTCGGCGCGTCCGAGGTTTCGGAACGGATACGCCCCGCGCGCGAGCGCGTAGAGCGCATCCACGTCCCACTCCCGCGCCGCCGCCTCGGCCACGATCTGCTGCGCGAGCACGTCGAGCGGGTTCTGCCCGATCCGCAGCCGGTCGAGCTCGCCGCGGCGCACGCAGTCGATGAGCGCCGCGCACTCGACCAGATCGTCCCGGGAGAGCGGGAAGATCCTTCCCTTGGGCGTCCCGCCCAGGCGGTGCCCCGATCGGCCGACGCGCTGCAGGAGCGATGCGATCGAGCGTGGGGAGCCGAGCTGGCAGACCAGATCGACCTCGCCGATGTCGATGCCGAGCTCGAGCGAGGCGGTCGCCACCAGCGCCTTGAGCTCCCCCCGCTTCAGGCGCTGCTCCGCATCGAGCCGCAGCTCCTTCGCCATGCTGCCGTGATGGGCGGTGACCGCCGGCTCACCCAGTCGCTCCGACAGGTGCCGGGCGACGCGCTCGGCGTGGCGCCGGGTGTTGACGAAGACGAGCGTCGTGCGGTGCTCTGCGGCGAGCTCGGCCAGGCGGTCGTAGACCTGCGTCCACAGGTCTGCGGACATCACCGCCTCGAGCGGCGCGGCGGGCAGCTCGAGCGCGAGATCCAGGCGCCGGACGTGCCCGAGATCGATGACGGCGCAGCCGGCCGTGCCATCGGGCGCGATCCGGTGCGCGCCGACGAGAAAGCGCGCCATCTCCTCGATCGGCCGCTGCGTTGCCGAGAGGCCGATGCGCCGCGGGGAGTTTCCGGTGAGCGCCTCGAGCCGCTCGAGGGAGAGCGCGAGATGCAAGCCCCGCTTGCCGCCGGCGAGGGCGTGAATCTCATCGACGATGACGCTGCGAACCCTCGAGAGCAGCGCGCGGCCCGATTGGGACGACAGCAGAATGTAGAGCGACTCCGGCGTCGTGACGAGGATGTGCGGCGGCCGCCGGCTCATTCCGTGCCGCTCCTTCGCGGAGGTGTCGCCCGTGCGCACCGCGATGCGGATGTCGACGTCCGCGAGTCCGAGCGCCGCGAGCTCCTCGCGGATGCCGGCGAGTGGCGCCTCGAGGTTGAGGCGGATGTCGTTCGAGAGCGCCTTGAGGGGCGAGACGTACAGCACGCGCGTCTCGTCGCTCAATCCGCCGCGCGCGAGCGCCTCGCGCACGAGCCCATCGAGCGATGCGAGAAAGGCGGCCAGCGTCTTGCCGGATCCGGTGGGAGCGGCGATCAGAACGTGCCGGCCTCCCTGGATCGCAGGCCACGCGCGCTCCTGGGCCGCGGTGGGCGCCTCGAAGGCGCGCTCGAGCCACCGGGCGACGGCCGGATGAAAGGCGAATTCGCGGGACATGGAGTGATTCTGCCGGATGTGGATGGCGCCGGCGACGCCCTCCTCGTGGCTCGGGCGGCTCCATGCCATCGCAGCTGAATGGGAGTAGAGTAGCCCGCTTGCTGCGGTGGCGGAGAGCGGCCGGATGTGGAACAAGGCGAAGGACCCTGAGGATGCCTTCAGGGACAAAGCCATCTGGTGGTCGGCCGGTATCGTGATCGCGGGGGCGATCGCGATCGGGGTGTACTACCGCTTCTACTCGCCCGTGCCGAAGGTTCCGCAACAGGCGAGCGCTCCCGCGCAGCCGGCGGCGCCTTCCGCCGCCAACACCCCGCCCGCGATCCAGCATCCGATTCCCCAGCCGGCGGCGCAGGCGCCGTCGCCGCCGCTGCCCGCCCTCGACAAGAGCGATCCGCTCGTGCGCGATTCGCTCATCGGGATCATGGGCAAGCCGGCCGTCGCTCGATTCCTGGTGCCGCAGTCGATCATCCGACACGTCGTGGTCACGGTCGACAATCTGCCTCGAAAGAAACTCGCCGCGGAGCTGCGACCGATCCAGCCGACACCCGGTGGCACGATCGTCGATCACCAGGGCGGCGTCACCACTCTCAGCGCGCAGAATTACGCACGCTACACCCCGCTCGTCGATGCGGTGAGCGCGATCGACCCCAAGGCGCTCGCCGCCGTCTACTTCAGGCTCTACCCTCTCTTTCAGCAGGCATACGAGAACCTGGGCTACCCGGGCAAGTACTTCAACGACCGCGTGGTGCAGGCGATCGACAGCATGCTCGCCACGCCGAACGTGCCGGGTCCGATCGAGCTCGTGCGCCCGAAGGTGTTCTATCAGTTCGCCGATCCGAAGCTCGAGGCGCTGCCCGCGGGGCAGAAGCTCCTCATCCGCATGGGACCGCAGAACGCCGCGGTGATCGAGCGCAAGCTGCGCGCGTTCCGCCAGGCGATCGTCAATCCGCCACAGAGCGCGTCCCAGCCCGCCGCCCAGGCCTCACCTGACCCCGCCTCATCTGCCCACGCCGCACCCGAGAGCCCGCCCGAGAATCCGCCGCAATAAGCCGGCGGCGGCGGCGGCCTGGGCGGTCTCGCTGGCCGCGCTCGCGCTGCCCGGCGGTTGCGCGCGCGCGCCGCACCACGCCGATTGGGTGATCCCATTCTCGCTCGAGATCGCCGGGCCGCCGCCTCCCGGGGGCTATCGGCTGCTCTTTCCCTACATCGTCGGGGACCTTTACGGCTCGCCCACGACCGGCGCCTTCGTGCACCCGATCGCGCGTCCGGGCGGCCGATTCGAGCTCGACCTCAATCGCACCTATCGCGATCTGCGCCGCGAGCTCGCGGCCACCGACTTCAGCCTCGGATTCCTGCGAATCACACCGCCCCAGGCGCGCATCGCACGTCTGGCGCCGCTCGCCCTCGAGCGCGGCGGGATCGAACCCGTCGGGACGGCCGAGTGGCTCGACGCCCGGACCGGTCGGGCGCTCATGCTCATCTATTTCGACCGACCCGCGCGGATCGAGGGCGGCCTCACCCGCGGGGGCGAGACGGTGCGCTACGCCATCGCGGCCCCGAAGGCCGGATACCTCTGGGTCGGCTCCCGCATGGCGGCGCCGCACGAGATGCTCTTCGGCGTGGTGCCCCGGCCGCGGCGGCTGATTCTGCGGATCCGCACATCCGGCCACCGGCCATCCGGCCAGTCCGCGGGCCGCGCCCCGGCGAATCCGCACCCGCGATTGCCCACACCACGCCCACAGGTATTCCACAGGCGATCCACAGCCGGCTGAGGCTATGCTCGGGGACATGGCGTTCCGTTTCGCAAGGCGGCGTCCCCGATCCGCAGAGCCCGAAGTGCTCGGCACGTACCTCTTCCCGAGCCGCACCGTGCGCGTTCTCAGGATGAGCGACCAGCGCATCGAGTGGACTTGCGACTGCGAGGCCTTCGGCCGCCAGGGCGCGCGCGGCACGCGCGTCTGGTGCAAGCACATCGCCAAGGCGGCCGCGCGACGCTCGCTCGAGCGTCTCACCCGGCGCGTGTCCGCGCCCGAAGGCGCCAGCTGAGCGAGCCCCGCCGGTTGGCGGCCCTACATCTCGATGAGCCCGTGCCGGATCGCGAGCAGTGCGAGCTCCGCCTGGTTCGACACTCCGAGTTTCTGCTTCAGATTGTACAGATGGGTGCCCACGGTGGAGGCCGAGAGCCGCAGGTCATCGGCGATGCGCTGCACGTTCGCTCCCCGCGCCAGCCTGAGGAACACCTCGAACTCGCGCACCGAGAGCCGCTCGATCGGTGATGCGCAGGTTCCGTCGACTTCGCCGAGCGCCAGGCTCTGAGCCACCGCCGGATCGAGGTAGCGCCTGCCGGATGCCACGCTGCCGACCGCCTCGAGCAGCGCCTCGGGAGCGCTGCGCTTGGAGAGAAATCCAAGGGCCCCCTCGCGCAGCGCGCGCCGCGCGTGCACCGGATCGTCGTGCGCGGAGAGCGCGAGGATGCGCGCCTGCGGATGATGCGCGCGAATCCGGCGCACCGCCTCGAGTCCGCCCATTCCGGGCATCGCGATGTCCATCACCACGACATCCGGAGCCAGCTCGGAAAAGCACTGGCAGGCGGACTCGCCGGAATCGGCCTCGCCGACCACGGCGACCTCCGGGCTCGATTGCAGCAGCAGCCTGAACCCGGTGCGCACCACGGCGTGATCATCGACGAGGAGTACGCGGATCACGCGCTCGTCACCGGTGCGACGTCCAAGGGGATCTCGGCCGTGAGCCGCACGCCGCGCGGCGCGAGGCTGTCGACGCGAAGACAGCCGCCGAGGTGTGTGATCCGCTCCTCGAGACCGCGCAGCCCGAAGTGCCCCGGCCGTGACCATTCGCCCGCCAGCCCCTTGCCGTCGTCGGTGACGGTCACGAGCAGCCGCCTGGGGTCGGCGTGCAGATCGATGCCGACATGCGTGGCGCGCGCATGCCGCAAGGCGTTGATGAGCCCCTCCTGCGCGACCCGATAGGCGGCCAGAGTCACGCTGGGACCGAGCTCGGCGGCAAGCCCCTGACGCAGCGTCAGCACGACCGACGGATGGCGCCGCTGCATCTCGCGCACGAGATTCTCGAGGGCGCCGCCGAGGCGGAGCGTGTCGAGGGAGAGGGGCGCGAGGCGCGGGATGAGGCCGTGCATGGCATCGTAGAGTCTCGCAGCCTCCTGCGAGATCAGACGGGCCGCATC
>JAKAZP010000126.1 GCA_021815905.1 Pseudomonadota bacterium
GGGGGCATTGCCCAGCAGCACGCGCACCGGGCCCTGCCCCGCGAGCGTGCGCACGCCCGGCGCCGTGATCAGACCATAGAGCAGGCGGTGGTTGGCGGCATCGTACACTTCGACCCAGCTCGCGGCAGAGAACGTAAGGAGCAGCCGCATCGGCTCACCGGCGGCGAGCGCCGTCCGGGTCGGGGCTCCCGGCGCGCCGCTCGCGGGCGCGATGGCGCGCGCCGGACCGCTCCCGGCCGCGGCGGCCCGGGGGAGCGCCGGAACCGGATTCGATCCCGGAGCCCCGGGGCCGTGGTGCGACAGCGACATCACCCACCACGCCGTGCCGGCGACCGCGAACACGAGCACCCCGAGCACCGCGGAACCCGCCAGTCTTCGGCCGTCCTCCTTCGCGGGCCTGGGGGCGCGCGTCAGATCCGGCGGCGGCAGGGGGGTCGGGCTCGAGGCGACCAGGCTCTGCAGCGCCTCCGGCGACTCGCCCACGAGCTCGGCGTAATGACGCAGGTGTCCCTTGAGGTACACCGGCGCGCCGAGCGCGGCGAAGTTGTCGGCCTCGAGCGCCTCGAGCATGTCCGGATCGACGTGCAGCCGCTCGGCGGCCTGCAGGATGGTCATCCGACGCCGCTCGCGCGCGCTGCGCAGCCGCGCGCCGACTCCGCGATCGTCGCTGCGCGGGTCGCTCATGGCAGGTCAGCCCGGATGACGACCGATATCGGCCAACGCGCGCGCCTGCGGCGACCCCGGATAGTCGAGCTGGAGCCGGCGCGCGTAGAGCGCGGCGTCGAGCTCATCGCCCTGCGCCCGCATCACCTTCACGGCGAGCAGCAGGAGGTCCGCAGTTTCGCTGTAGGAGGAGAGAAAGGCGTGGATCTCGGCGCGCGCGGCCGCGAGCTTGCCGCGGGCGAACTCGAGGTCGGCAAGCTGCCAGGCGGCCTGCGCGAGATTCGGCTGCAGCGCGAGGGCGGCATGGAACATCTTGCCGGCCTCGTCGTAGCGGTGGGCGGAGCGCAGGCAGACGCCGGCGTTGACGTAGGCGAGCGCCGGAGTGAGGTAAAGCGGATTGCGCGCCGCCTCGAGGAAGCGCTTCACGCCCTCCTCGGCGCGTCCCACGCTGCAGAGATAGACGGCATAGTTGTTCTGGTAGTCGGGATCGTTCGGCGCGAGACTCAATGCCTTGCGAAACTCCCGGTCGGCCTTCTGCGGGTCGTGCAGCTGCGCGAACAGCAGCGCGCGCGCGCTGTGGACGTCGGGATCGTCGGGGTTCTCGCGCTCGGCGCGATCGAGCTTGCTCTTGGCGACGGCGAGCTGGCCGCGCCGCATGTAGGCGATCCCGAGCTCGGTGTTGTAGACCGCCGCCTCGTGCCGCTGCTTCACCGCGTGCGAGCTGGCGCACCCGGCGAGGCCGAGCGCGAGCAGCGCGCCGGCCGTCCCGAGCATCATGCCCCAACGAACGGGAAATCGGCGCCAGCGGGCGCTCATGCCTGCACCGCGAGGCCGAAGACGCGGCTGCCGAGCCGCACCGTGGTCCGATCGATGACCCGTCCGGCGAGCTGTCCGCAGGCCGCGTCGATGTCGTCGCCGCGCGTGCGGCGCACCGTCGCGAGCACCCCGCGGCGGATCAGCTCGTCGCGGAAGCGCTGCACCGCTTCGGGGGCCGAGCGGCGATAGCGCGTGCCGGGGAAGGGATTGAACGGGATGAGATTCACCTTCGCCGGGTGGCCGCAGAGCCTGCGCGCGAGCGCGCGAGCCTGCGCGGGGGAGTCGTTGACTCCATCGAGCAGCACGTACTCGAAGGTGACACTGCGGCCGTTCTGCTCATCGAGGTAGTGCCAGCAGGCCTCGAGGAGCTCGGCGATCGGATGCTTGCGGTTGATCGGCACGAGCTCGTTGCGCAGCTCATCGTCCGGGGCGTGGAGCGAGACCGCGAGCGCCACGTTGCTGTGCTCGGCGAGCTTGTAGATCTGCGGCACGAGCCCCGAGGTCGAGAGCGTCACCCGCCGCCGCGAGAGATCGAATCCGAAGTCGTCGAGGAGGATGTCGAGCGCGGGCACGACATTGCGGAAGTTGGCGAGCGGCTCGCCCATGCCCATGAGCACCACGTTGGTGATCGCGCGCTCGCGCGCGGGCGGCTCCTGCGCATCCTGCGGATCCTGCGCAAGCTCGCGGTTGGCGAGCCAGACCTGACCGACGATCTCGGCGGTCGTCAGATTGCGGTTGAAGCCCTGCTGCGCGGTCGAGCAGAACGAGCAATCGAGCGCGCAGCCGACCTGGGAGGAGATGCAGAGCGTGCCGCGATCGGGCTCGGGAATGAACACCATCTCGAACGCCTGGCTCGCATCGGCGCGCAGCAGCCACTTGCGCGTGCCATCGGCCGAGCGCTGCTCGGTGAGGACCTCGGGCGGGGTGACGCAGGCGCGGGCCTCGAGCTCGGCGCGGAACGCCTTGGCGAGATCGGTCATGCGCCCGAACGAGGATTCCCCGCGCTTGTATACCCAGTGCATGAGCTGGCGCGCGCGGTAGGGCTTGCCGCCGAGCTCCGACACGAACGCCTCGAGCGCCGGGCGCGGCAGGCCCAGCAGGTTCGTGCAGGTCTCGGCTGTGGAGCTCATGGCTCTCGTTCGCGGCGCTCAGCCGCGCGGGTGCAGCTCCGTGACGCTGAAGAAATAGGCGATCTCGCGCGCCGCGGTGTCCGGCGCATCCGAGCCGTGCGCGACGTTCTGCTCGATGCTGAGCGCGAGGTCGGCGCGAATCGTGCCGGGAGCGGCCTTCTTCGGGTCCGTCGCGCCCATGATCTCGCGGTTGCGGGCGATGGCGTTCTCGCCCTCGAGAACCTGCACCATGACCGGGCCCGAGGTCATGTAGCGGACCAGGTCCCGGAAGAAGGGACGCTCGCGATGCACGGCGTAGAAGCCCTCGGCCTCGCGCTCGGACAAGCGCAGCATGCGCGCGGCGATGAGGGTGAGGCCCGCCTGCTCGAAGCGGCGATAGACCTCGCCGATGAGATTGCGGCTGACGCCGTCGGGCTTGACGATGGAGAGCGTGCGCTCGAGCGCCATGAGTCGACCTTGTGAAGTGCAAAGCGGGACGAAGCCGTACAGTTTACCCTCGAGCCGTCCCCCCCGGCAATCAAGGGCTGGCGAACCTCACCCGTCACACACTGAAGCTCTCTCCGCAGCCGCACTCACCCTTGACGTTCGGGTTGCGGAAGCGGAACGCCTCATTGAGCCCCTGCTTGACGAAATCGACCGTGGTGCCGTCGATGAGCGCCAGGCTCTCGAGGTCGACGTACACCTTCACGCCCCGATCCTCGAACACGACATCCCCGGGCAGCGACTCCTCGGCGTAGTTCACCACGTAGGCGAAGCCGGAGCAGCCGGTCTTGCGGACGCCGAGCCGCAGTCCGATCCCATGGCCCCGCGAGAGGAGGAAGGCTTTGACGCGATTTGCGGCGGATTCGGTGAGGGATATGGCCATGGGGCGATTTTACCTGTGCTGCGGCCAGTGCCGGAGGCAATCCCGCAGCGCATCTTCGACCACGAGCAGCCGTCCGAGTTTCTCGATCGGCACCGAGAGGGTCTCGGCCCACTCGGCGGGCGCTCCGGGCACGAGCTCGCTCCGGCGGCGACCGCGCAGGCGCCCGGCCACCCAGGCGGCCGCGCAGAGAGTATGGGGACACCCGTAGGCCTTGAACAGTGCGTCCGTCACGCGATCGTCCTCGACCGCGAGACGGAAGCGGACCCAGACCTCCTGTCCCGCCCCCCCCGCCTCGCCCATGACCCAGGCCGATGGCGGTCCCGATGAGGCGCCCGCCAGCGGCGTCGAGGGCTCCGAGCCCGGTGACAGCTCGCGCAGCCTCGAGACCTCGCGCCGGATCGCGGCCACGGCGAGGTCGATGTCCGCCGCCGAGGTGAAGCGGCCGAAGCTCAGGCGCAGCGAGCTCTGCGCGAGCTGCGTGTCTCGCCCGAGCGCGCGCAGCACGTAGGACGGCTCGCCGGAGGCCGTATTGCAGGCCGAGCCGGTCGAGAGCGCCAGCTCCGGGAGGCCGGCGACCAGGCTCTCGCCCTCCACCCCCTCGAACGAGGCATTGAGGATGCCGGGCACGGTCGGCGCCCCGAGGCCGTTCAAGTGCACCCCGCCGAGGGAGGAGAGGCCGGACCAGAGCCGCTCTCGGAGGCTCGCCAGGCGCGTGCCCTCGGCGGCGAGCTCGGCCCGAGCGCGCTCGCAGGCGAGGCCGAAGCCGACGATCTGGTGCGTGGGCAACGTTCCCGGCCGCAGCCCCCTTTCCTGGCCGCCGCCGAAGGTGATCGGCTGGATGCGCGGGCGCGCCTCGCTGCGGATGTAGAGGGCGCCGATGCCCTTCGGTCCGTAAAGCTTGTGGGCGGTGAGGGAGAGCAGGTCGACCGGCAGGCTGCGCACGTCGATGGCGAGCTTGCCGAGCGCCTGCGCCGCATCGCTGTGCACGAGCACGCCGCGAGCGCGGCACAGCGCGCCGATCGACTCGAGGTCCTGGATCACGCCGGTCTCGTTGTTGACGAGCATCACGGACACCAGCACGGTGTCGGGCCGCAATGCCGCAGCCACGGCATCCGCCGTCACCCGCCCGCTGCGGTCCGGCGCGACCGGCGTGACGGTGAAGCCTTCCTTCTCGAGCCGCCGGCACGGATCGAGCACCGCCTTGTGCTCGATGCGCGAGGCGATCAGGTGCCGGCCGCGATGCGCGCTGGCCCGCGCCGCGCCGAGCAGCGCCAGATTGTCCGATTCCGTGGCGCCGGAGGTGAAGATGATCTCCGCCGCGAAGGCACCGATGCTCGATGCGACCTGCTCCCGCGCCGATTCGACGGCCTCGCTCGCCCGGCGCCCGTAGGCATGATTCGAGGAAGCATTCCCCGCGGCCTGCGGATCGCGCAGGCAGCGGCTCATCGCCTCGGCCACGACCGGGTCGAGCGGCGTGGTCGCGGCGTAATCGAGGTAGACCGGCGGCCGCGGGCTCACTGCGCCTCCCGGGGGCCTGCCCGGCGGCGCCGGCTCTGCACCGCGGTCAGAATGCCCCGCAGGATGTTGACTTCGTTCGACTCGAGCTCGGCGCGCTGCAGGAAGCGGCGGATCCGGGTCATGAGGTGCGTGCCGCTCTGCGTGCGATCGCGAAAATCGATCTCCTCGAGCACCTGCGCGAGGTGCTCGTACAGGCGCTGCATCTCGAGCGGGTCCGCGAGGACTCGGCCGCCCCCGGGGCCGGGCCGGCCGGCGGCGCGATGCAGCTCGTAGGCCACGATCTGCGCTGCCATGGCGAGGTTGAGCGAGGGGTAGGCCTCGTTCGCCGGGATCCGGATCAGGAGGTGAGCGCTCTCGAGCTGCTCGTTGGTGAGCCCCGCACGCTCGGATCCGAACAGCACCGCCGCGGGCGCCAGGCGCGCCTCCCGCACGATCCGCACGGCGGCATCGCTCACATCGGCAACGCGGAAATACTGGTCACGCTCCCGGGAGGTCGTGGCCGTGACGAGCCCGCACCCGGCGACGGCCTCCGGAACCGATGCGACCACGCGCGCGCGCGCGAGCACGTCGTCCGCGCCCGAAGCCCGGGCGGTCGCTTCGCCGTGCGGGAATTCCCGGGGGCTCACCAGCACGAGCTCATCGAGCCCCATGTTCTTCATGGCGCGGGCCACCGCCCCGATGTTACCGGGGTGGGACGGCTCGACGAGCACGATGCGGATCACGGGGCGGTCCATAACTGATACGCTACCTGGATTGCCCGTGGTCGCAAAGACCCGGCTCAACCCCCAAGCTCACGTGCACGCGCTCCTCAATATCGCAGTCCGCGCCGCGCGCCGCGCCGGCGAAGTCATCGTCCGCAGCCTCAATCGCCTCGAGGCGCTCACCGTCACATCGAAGGGGCGCAACGACTACGTCACCGAGGTCGACCGGGCCGCCGAGCGGGAGATCATCGACATCATCCACCGGCACTACCCCGAGCACGCCATCCTCGCCGAGGAAAGCGGCGCGCGCGGCGAGCACGACACGCTCTGGATCATCGATCCGCTCGATGGCACCACCAATTTCCTGCATGGCTTTCCGACTTTCGCCGTGTCGATCGCCTGCCAACAGAAGGGGCGCCTGGAGCATGCGGTGGTGTACGACCCGATGCGCCAGGAGATCTTCACGGCGACGCGCGGCTCCGGCGCGCATCTCGACAACCGCCGCATCCGCGTGAGCAAGCAGCGCACGCTCGAGGGCGCGCTCATCGGCACGGGCTTCCCCTTCCGCGAGAACACGCGCCACGTGGACGCCTACCTCGCCATGCTGAAGGCGGCCATGCAGAGCACGGCCGGCGTGCGGCGCCCGGGCGCCGCATCGCTCGATCTCGCCTACGTCGCGGCGGGCCGCACCGACGGCTTCTGGGAAATCGGCCTCTCGCCCTGGGACACGGCCGCAGGAACGCTGCTCATCCAGGAGGCCGGAGGCCGCATCGGCACGCTGACGGGCGCCGAGTACCGCCAGAGGGGCGACGTCGTCGCCGGGACCCCGAAGGTGTACCAGGCGCTGCTCGAGCTGTTCGCTCCCCACGTGCCCGCGGAGCTGCGCGAGTAGGCGGGCGAGCTCGCTGAACCGCGCCCGCGGCGCGCTGCCGGCGCGGGCGGCTGGCTCGCTTTAGCCCAGGTGCTTGTGTAAAGTTCCGAGGGATGCGAAGCCAACTTCTTGCCACCAAGTCGGTCACCGAGATCCAGGAGACCGACGCCTCGGGTCCCAAGCTCAACCGCACTCTGTCGGCGACCGCGCTCACGCTGCTCGGGATCGGCGGCATCATCGGCACCGGCATCTTCGTGCTGACCGGGACCGCCGCGGCCGAGCACGCCGGCCCCGCGCTCATGCTCTCCTTCATCGTCGCCGGCATCGGCTGCGCGTTCGCGGGGCTGTGCTACGCGGAGTTCGCCGCGATGATCCCGGTATCCGGAAGCGCGTACTCGTACTCCTACGCGACGCTCGGGGAGGGGATCGCCTGGTTCATCGGCTGGAATCTCATCCTGGAGTACCTGTTCGCCGTCGCGACCGTGTCGGTCGGATGGTCCGGCTACGTGCTCAGCCTGCTCGACCAATTCAACATCCACCTCCCGTACGCGCTCTCGCACGCGCCGTTCGCGCAGGCGTCCACCACCCGCTTCAGCATGGTGCGCAGCGGCGCGATCCTCAACGTGCCCGCGGTGCTCATCGTGGCCGCCATCGGCACCATCTGCTACATCGGCATCCGGCAGACTTCGACCTTCAACTCGGTCATCGTGACCATCAAGGTCGCCGTGATCCTCATGTTCATCTTCTTGGGGATCGCCTACATCGATCCG
>JAKAZP010000127.1 GCA_021815905.1 Pseudomonadota bacterium
CGCCCAGATCACCCCGCCCCGAGGACCTTCCGGCAGGCTCATGGGATTGACGGGCAGCTCCCCGTCCCACCACACGCCGCCGCGCACATAAAAGAGAGTCCGGCCCTCGCCGCTCCAGGCGAGACCCGAAATGTTGTTGCCGTCATCACCCCGATAGCGCGTAAGCCGCCGGGCCGAGTACCCGCCGCCCCGCCCGCGCCGGGCAAGCCACACGTTGCGCGCCCCGCGCTCGTTGTAGATCCAGGCGACGGCGCCATTGCGCGGCGAGGCGACAAGATCGTACGGGAAAGGGGCGCTCGCGATCTCGCCCATGCCGAGAAGCCGGGCGTTCTTCCGCGATGCAGCGGGCTTGTTCTTCATTTGGGCTCCTGTGGCGTTCCCTACCCGGGTGGGATAGCATCGGGTAATCGCAGTAGCTGTGATCACAATAGACCGGGAGGGCGCGGCCTCCAATGGACGATTCGGAGCCGCGACCTGGACTTTTCGCATGCGACAGATCCGTTCCAACATGCGCGCAACCGGGACCGGAACCGCACCGGCTCGGGGTGATCCGGCCGTGACGCGCGCAACGACACCCTCGGTGCCGGCCGTGCGGGTCGTCCGGCTGACCGCGCATGGAGCGCGTCCCGCGGATGCGCACGAGAGCGCGGGCGCCGGACCGGCGGTGGCCCTGCTGTCGCGCGGGTCCGGCTCGCTCGATCCGGGTCCGCCGCTGTGCGCGCTGTCCTCGCCATCGCTCGTTCTGCTGCCCTCCGCGGCGCGCTGCCCGATGCGCCTCGACGCAGGCGCCCGCGCCGCGATGGTGTTGCTCGAGAGCTCGTTCGCGCACCTCATGACCGCGCGCGAGCCGGCCTTCGCGAGCCTTTTCAGCGAGGCGCGCGCCCTGCCCCTCGAGCGCTCGGGCGCCGAGCTCCGTAACATCGAATCGACCGTCACCGCGCTCGGCCGGGAGCTCGGGCTCGCGGCCGCGGCTCGCCTCACGGCGATCGAAGCGCATCTGCAGCTGCTCCTGACCGCGGCGGTGCGCGTGCTCGAGCGCGCCACTTCGCCCCGGCTCGCCGGCGCATCGGCCACGGAGCGCTCGAATCAACTCGTCAGCGAGTTCCTGCGCCTGGCGCTGGCGCACAGCCGGCAGCGGTGGCGACTGCCGGATTATGCCCGAGCGCTCAACGTCTCGACGGCGTACCTGCGCGCGACCTGCGTTCGAGTCACCGGCTCCCCGCCCGTGCAGCTCATTCACGAATGCCTGCTGCGCGAGGCCAAGCACCGCCTGATCGTCACCGCTTTGCCGGTCAGCGCGATCGCGCTCGAGCTCGGATTCGAGGATGCCGCGTACTTCTCGCGGCTGTTTCACGCCAAGAGCGGTTTCTCCCCGAGGCAATATCGGCTGTCGTTTCGATGACAGCCGAACCCGGCCGACATGTTACGATCAACAAATGACGAGCAGCTTCCCATGGACCTGAAAGCCCATACCAGCTCATTGCAGCCGATCGTGCGCGATACGCTGCAGGAACGGGTGTACCTGCGCATCCGCCAGGCGCTCATCCACTCCGAGTTCAAGCCGGGGCAAGTGTTGACGATCCGCGAGCTCGCCCGCCGGCTCGGCACCAGCATCATGCCGGTGCGCGAGGCGCTGCAGAAGCTGACGGTGGAACGGGTGCTGGAGCTTCTGCCGACGCGCTCCGTCCGGGTGCCGGTCCTGTCGGCGGAGGAATTCGCCGACATCTGCGAAGCGCGCATGCTGCTCGAGGGACACATGGCGCGCCTTGCCGCCGAGCGCGCCGACCCCGCCGACCTCGAACGCATCGAGCAGGCGAGCCGCGCGTTCCCGACCGCCCGCGGGGGATCGCCCACGGTCATCCAGCAGAGAAATCGCGAGTTTCACTTCGCCATCTATCAGGCCGCGCGTCAGTCGACGCTGATGGAGCTGATCGAGCCGCTGTGGGTGCGCTGCGGGCCGTGCACCGTGGCGCTGTTCGTCGACCTGGGCGCGGAGAAGGTCAAGCGCGGCGCGGCCGATCAGCACCGGGAAATCCTCGAGGCGATCCGCGCCCGCCGCCCGGCGGAGGCCGAGAAGGCCGTCGTGGCCGACATCCGCGCGACCAGCGAGCGCTATCAGAAGTATCGGCGCGAGCACGCGGATTTCTTCGAGCAGACGCAGCGCGGGCGCGCGGTCGAGCGGTGAGCGCGCGGTGCGGCGGCGAGGGGCGCGGCAGCAAGGCGCGCTCGAGCCGCCGGCCTCAGGCTGGCGGGGGGACCCGTCCGCCGGCCGCTCGCTCGCGAATCGAAGCGGCGGCGTCCCGGAGTTACTTCCCGCCCACGCTCGACCAGTAGGCGGCGATGTCGGCGATCTGCGCTTCGCTCAAGCCGAGTGACTTCAGATCCTTCGGGTGCGGCTTCTTGCCCGCCACGACTTCGTGAATGAGCGAGTCGATGTCGGCGGCGCTCTTGCCCTGCCACATCGTCATCATTCCGCCGTGGCAGGCGACGCAATTCTGTTCGACCAACGCCTTGCCGGCGGCGGCATCGGCGGCCGAGGCGATGGCGGAGGCCGAGGCGATGGAAGCGGCGGAGGCGGCTCCGAGCAGGAAGACCGCGGCGAACGAGGCGATCGATGACTTCCGCATGATCAGGCTCCTTGGTCTTTGGAGGGCAGTGTCGCATCGCGGCGCTCGCGCGATGAATACGCAAAACTGCCTATTCCGCTCGCCGGGACTTGCGTCTTAATGGGCGCCGCCGTTCAATGGAATGGAGAGCCACGCATGACATCCGAAGAGCCGCTGGGTCCCGCCGAGCCGAGCCTCGCCACACTCGCCGGTGACTCGCTCTGCGCCCGGGCGCGCCGGCTGCTGCTCGCCACGCGGCCCGCGTTTGCGCCGGCGTCGGTGGCACCGGTGCTGATCGGCACCGCCTGGGGCTACCGCACGGCCGGCCACATCGACTGGGCGGTCGCCCTGCTCGCGCTCTTCGCCACCCTCCTCGTTCACCTGGGCGCCAACGTGCTCAACGACGTGGCCGATGACCTCGGGGGCACCGACCGCATCAACGCGGAGCGCATCTTCCCCTACACGGGCGGCTCGCGGTTCATTCAGAACGGCATCCTGAGCGGCCACGAGATGGCCGTGTGGAGTGTGACGCTGCTCGGGGCGGCGGTCCTGCTCGGAATCGCGCTGATCGAGCTGCGGGGAGCGGGGATTCTCGTGTTCGGCCTCATCGGCGTGGCGCTCGGGGTGTCTTACTCCCTGCCCCGCATCCAGCTGGCCGCCCGGGGCATCGGGGAAGCCGCGATTGCCGTCGCCTTCGGAGTGCTGCCCGTCACGGGCGCCGCATGGCTGCAGAGCGGCCGCGTCGATGAGGCCAGCATCCTGATCTCGGTACCGGTGAGCTTGTGGGTCGCGGCCATTCTGCTCATGAACGAGGTGCCGGACCGCATGGCCGACGCCCGCGGGGGCAAGGCGACGCTGGTCGTGCGCCTCGGGACCGACGCCACGCGCCGGGTCTACCTCGGGTTGCAGCTCTCGGCCTGCGCCGCGTTCCTCCTTGCGGGAGCGGTGCGGCTCATCCCGTGGTGGATCGCCATCGCCTCCCTCCTTCTCGTTCCCGGCGCGCTGAGCGCCGGCCGCGGCATCCGCGAGCCGCTCGATCGCGCCCGCCTCACCGGCAGCATCAGGACCACCCTCGGACTGCACACCGCCGGCTCGGTGCTGCTGCTCGCGGCGGTGCTGGTCGCGGCGTTGTCGCGCTGATTGACCGTCCCTCCAGCGCTTCATTTCCCCATCCGATAGAGGAACGATACGCCGACGAGATCGACGGCGTAGCGATAGGGCGCAGCCCCGAGGGCGAGCAGCGTCGGAATGGTATCCGGTGACACGTTCTGCAGCGCCCAGTCGCTCGTGCCGTAGCGCGAGCGCTCGCAGCGCAGCGTGAGAGTGAGCGCCGGCGACCAGGCGTAGGTCGTCACGAGCTTGATCGTGTCGAGTCCGGTGCGGTCCTCCGGGAACGGCTCCGCGGCGTAGCCCGGCAGCAGCAGCATGTCGGAGCGCGAGTCGGCGCGCTGGTAGTCGAGCTTGAGGCGCCAGCGGGCGGCGAGCGCGAGCTGACCCCCGCCGCCCGCGGTCCAGAAGTACTGCCCCATCCGCTCCCGCCACACCGCAGCCCCGGCGGTCTCCAGGCCGGCGAGCAGTGATTCGAGGTGCTGATAGCTGCCGTCGACGTAAAGGCTCCAGGGCTTCGGCGGCGCCCAGGTGAGGGTCGTCGACAGCTCGCGCTCGCGCGATTCCCGCAGGCCGAGCTGCGTGAGCCGGTAGGCATCCGTCGCGCCGGTGCCTTCGATCGAGGCGCTGAGCGCCGCGGTCATCAGCCAGGTGGCCCGGACGCTCAGGAACTCCCGGTCGCGCGGCGCATAGTCGAATGCGCGCAGGAGCGGGTTCTCATCGAGCGGCAGCGCGGTAGTCTGGAATGCGGACGCATCGCGCGTGTCGCTCCCGCCCTTCACCGTGAGACTCAAGGCCGCAAGCGGCGTGAGCGTGCCATAGCCCCACACGGAACGATTCAGGAGCGAGGTCAGCACCTGTCCCGGGGAGTAGTGCGTGTCGGTGTAATCGCCCCCCACGCCCGCTCGCGCCCAGCGAAAGAGCCGATAGTCGGCGCTGCCGTCGAGCCGCGTCCGGTCATCACCGTAGCGCGGCGTGACATACGTGCCGCCGGGAAGGGTGTCGGTGACGACGTAGGAGATGGCAAGCGGGGTCGTGTGATCGTCGCGACCGTCGTAAGTCGCGCGCCCGCGCAGGCTCAATCGGCCCGCGGGGGTGAGCGCCAGCGCGAGCGCGTAGTGACTCAGGTCGACATCGCCGCCGAGGGAGCCCGGGAGCAGCACCGGATCGCCCGCCAGCGTGCTGCCGGGAACGAACGAGCCTTGCTGCGAGAGCTGACCGTCCGAGGCGAGGTAACTCAGAGCGCCCGACCAGAATGGCAGCCGCACCTCCCCCGAGACCGCCACCTGTTGCAGGGCGTTGTCGGGCGGCAGGGCGAGCCGGCCCGCGATCGACTGCGGCACGACGGACAGGTAGGGATTCTGAAAGTAGAGCTGATCGAGGTCATCGTGAAACCACGAGCCGGTATAGGCGAGGCGCAGGCTCGCCTCGCGTCCGGCCCAGAGCGCTCCGGCCTCGAGGGTGTCGGTATGGCGATCGACCGGTTCGGGTAGCTGCACCGCCTGAAGCAGGAAGCTCGCTCCGGTGAGGTCCGTGCCGGCCTCCTCCGTGTGGCTGAACTTGCCGAACATCGTCCAGACGCTGCTGGCGAAGTATTTTCCGCTCAGCGCGAGGGTGCGCCGGTCGGACTCGATCCGCACGCCCTCGAGGCTCGCGGAGAGCGCGGTCATCCCGGCCGTCGTGCCGGCGCTCACCCAGTTCGGCGGCAGCACCAGTGTTCCGGTGCCGACGCTGCGGAAAGGCGTCACCGTGTCGTCGTACTGCCTGAACGGCTGACCTTGATAGGAAATGCGCAGCTCGTACCGGCCTTCCTTGCCTTCGGTCACGCGCGCTCTGCGGGAGGGCAGTCCCGCCCGCTCGAGATTGAAGCTGCCGTAGTCACCGTTCCGGGTGCGCCATGCGCCGTGCGCGCCGGCCTCGAGATAGGCTCCGTTGCGATCGATCCCGGTGTAGCGCCCGGAACTCGCGTTGGCGCCCTGCGCGGTGGCGATGCCGCCCTCCACGGTGGCGTTCGCGCCCTGGTAGAAGGGGCAGAGCTTGCAGGTCCAGGCGCTGGTGTCAGGTCGCGGCGGATCGGCGTGCGCGGGCGATGCGGCCAGCGCGGCGGCGAGCGCGGTCGCCACCGCGAGCGCGACGGCGGTATCTCTTGAATGGGCGTGCCTCATGCCATGGCCTACCGCATCAGCGCCCGACCCGATGGGCTGTTGGAACCGTGCACCCGGGAGTGACAGTTGACGCAGCCTCCCTCGAGCAGGAAGGGATTCGGCATGCCCGCGGGCAGTCCCTGCGGTCCGTAGGGCACCGCGGGGTGCCCGGCGGCATCGTGGCATTCCTGACAGAGAATCGGTGGCCGCTCCTTGAGCAGCGCGGGCTGCACCGAGCCGTGGGGGGTGTGGCAGTTGGCGCAGCTCTCGGTGACCGGCTGATGCTCCCAGAGAAAGGGCCCGCGGAACTGCGCGTGGCAGCTCGTGCAGGTCTCATCGATCGTGCTCTTCACGAGCATGGCGCGCGCGGTGGAGCCGTGCGGATCGTGGCAGGACGAGCAGGTCATCGTGCCCTCGGGTACCGGATGGTGATAGGGCGCGAGGAACGCGGCGCTCACCGCCTGGTGGCACTTCGCGCACACCTGCGCCTCGGTCGATTGGGTGCGCACCGGATCCGCGGCGCTGTGGATCCGGTGGCAATCGACGCAGCTCACCTCATTGGCCGCGTGCGCGCTCGCGGCCCAGGCGTGCCCGACGCTGGATCGGTGACAGCCGAGGCACATCGCGTTCTGCTTCGCGACCGGGGTCGGGGACTTCCGACCGAAGACGACGATGCCCATCGGCTTCATGCCGAATGACTTGACGTGCGCGCCCCCGGGCCCGTGACAGGCCTCGCACTGCAGGCCCCCGGGCCCGAAGGGTCCGTGGGGATCCCCGGGACGGGCGTGCGCCGTGCGAAAGATCGCCATCAGCTTCCTGTCCGCGCCGTGGCACGCGAGGCAGGTGTCGGCCCCCTGGGCGCTGTAGCCGAGCGCGGCCGGGCTGTCCGAAGCGGCGCCGGGCACGGCGGGACCTCGGGCGGCCGGCGCGGCACTGCTGGGCGCAGGAACCGTCGCAGCAGCCGGTGCCGTCGCAGCAGCCGGTGGCGTCGCAGCAGCCGGTGCCGTCGCAGCAGCCGGTTCCGTCGCGCTGACCGTGCCCGGGCCCGCGGGACTGCTCGCCGCCGCCGCGATCGAAGCGGACAGTGCCCCGGTGAGCAGACAGAGCAGCGCGATCGCAGTGAGCCCTCCCGCGGCTGACCGCGGAGCGGGCGGTACCCCCCGCGTTGACCTCTTCATCGGACGCCGGTCCTTCTCAGTCCGGGAAATCGGCGAGGTCGTGCACCACCTTCACGTCCGCGACCGCCCCGGGTCCGTGGCAGATGGCGCAGGTCTCGACGCTCGCGGACACGAGGCTGCCGGAAACGGTCTTGGCCGCGGTGAAATTGGCGCCGTTCTGCAGCATGTGCTCCCTGGCGGTCGGGTCGGTGTGACAGCTCGAGCAGACCGCGGCGTTGGGCGTGATCGCCACATCGTCGGCGAGCGTCGTGCGGTCGTTCGACACGATGGTGCTCGCCTGCACGGTGGCGTCGTTC
>JAKAZP010000128.1 GCA_021815905.1 Pseudomonadota bacterium
GCGCTGAAGCCCATTATAGCGGCGTTCTGTATAGCAAAAAATAGTTCTCTTATATGGAACACACTCCGCGGGTTTGCGGGGCGCCCCGCCGCCGCGGACCGGGGTGTTGATTCCCTCCCGGCAACTCCGCGTCGCCGTTCCGCGGGTCGCCCGGGGGGACGGCTCACCCGAGCCGTATGTCGAGCTCGGCGAGACGCGCCGGATCCGTGACGATGTCGATGCCGGCGATGACGCCGCGCTCGACGGTGAACAGGAAAGCCGCCCGAACCTGTGCGCCGACCGCCCACACCCCGCCTGGCTCGCCGTCGATGAGCGCGGCCACCGCGCCGCGCGCGCGGCCCTTGAACGTGCCGGCCACGCGCCAGGCGCCGCGTATTTCCGCGGCGAGCTCGGGGGCGCCGCGGGCTTGCCGCGCGGCCGCCTGCCGCACCGCCCGGTCGTCGGCCCGGAGCACCACCTCCGGCGACAGTATGGCGAGCAATCGCTCGAAGTCGCCGTCGCGCGATGCCGAGAAGAATGCGGCGACCAGCTCGCGGTGCTGCGCGATGTCGGATGGGTGAGTTTCGGTGCCCCGGACCCGGCGCCGCGCCCGACTTGCGAGCTGCCGAGCCGCGGCCGGCGAGCGATCGAGGATGCGAGCGATCTCCTCGAACGGCAGATCGAACAGGTCATGCAGCACGAATGCGACGCGCTCGGCAGGGGCCAGCGTGCCGAGAACCGCGAGCAGCGCGGGACCGGTCGCATCGGCCAGCGCGAGCTCGTCTTCCGGGCTGGCCTCACCCGGCACGTCGGCAGCGGCTGCAAGCGGCTCCTCCCGCCGCGAACGGCGCGAGCGCAGCATGTCGAGGCACACCCTCGCGAGGACGGTCGTCAGCCAGCCGCCGAGATTCGTCAGCTCGCACGAGTCCGAGCGGTGCAGCTTGAGCCAGGTCTCCTGCACCGCATCGTCCGCGTCGGCGGCCGAGCCCAACATCCGGTACGCCACCGCCCGCAGACGAGCTCGGCTCTCATCGAATTCTCGCGCCAGCCAGTCGTCCGCGCTCACCACAGCCCTCGCAGTTCCGGCGAATGGCGCTCGCCGTCGCCGGCTACCAGTATTGCTCCGCCGGGCGAATCTCGACAGCGCCTCCGAGACGGGCCGCGGGAATGCGCGCGGCGACCTGGATCGCAGCATCCATGCTCTCGGCTTCGAGCACGGCATACCCTCCGGCGCCTTCGGCGAGGTAGGTACCGTCCCTGACCTCAGGCCTGCCGTTCCTCATCTGTACGGTCCGTGCCGCGCCCGGCAATCCCAGGGGCAGGCCCGGGGCGACCCCAGGCGTCTTCCCGAACGCCGCATAGTCGGCGTAGATCGCCTTCTGTTCCGCGCCCGGCAGCGCCTTCCAGCGGTCGGACCCGGGCAACGCGGGATCGGGCCCTTGAAAGATCAGCAGTACGTATTTCATGGCGAACCTCCTCGTCTGCATGACGGATGGGGAGGGTGCGAGTGTGACGACAGAGGCTCCCGGCATGCCGCCCGTCGCGCAGGTCCGCTCGAGGACCGGGATGCCGGCCGCTTCATCGGGGCATCCCCGCTGCGACCGTGCGGCCGGACCTCGCCCGCCCTTCGGATTACTACGTATGGCCGGCATCGGCCGGGAGCTGGAATATATATCGGGCCGCGATCAAAGCGCCGCCGCCGCGGGCGGAAACCCCCGCGATCCGCGCTTTCTGCGACCTGCGCCTTTGCGAGGAATCGAGCCATGACCCAGCCTTCCTCAACCCCTTCCCGATCGGACGAGGACCCCGTCGGCGCCGTGCTCAAGTGGACGCTGCTCGCGGTCGCCACCGTGACCTTCGCGATGCTCGGCTGGTCCACGGTCGCCACCTACCGGAACTCTCCGCCGATCCCCGCGAGGTTCGTCGCGCCCGATGGCTCGACCCTCATGACGTCCGCCGACATCGTGGCCGGCAAGAGCGGCTTTCAGCGCGCCGACCTGATGGACTACGGAAGCCTCTACGGCATGGGCTCGTACTTCGGTGAGGATTACACCGCGGCGAACCTCGTCAGGCTCGCCGGACTCACCGAAGGCGATCTGGCCGGCGATCGGGCCGGGAAGGCGCTCTCGCAGCTCTCGCCGGAGGATCGGGCGGCCATCAAGGCGGCCATGCGGCGGGAGCTGCAGGGCATCGATCTCACTCAGCCGGTCGTGATGCTCCCGAGGGCCGTGGCGCGCGCGATTCCCTCGCTGCGAAGCGAGATCGTCGGCTCGCTCCTGCATCACGACTACGCCAAGGGCTGGACGCAGGCCTACAGCCTCGATCCCGCAAGCGCGGCGCAGACGGCGGATTTCCTGATCTACTCCTCGATCACGACCGTGGCGCGCCGTCCGGGCGGGATCGCCTCCTGGACCCAGAACTGGCCCTTCGAGCCGCTGGTCGGCAACACGCCGACGACCAGCACTTTTCAGTGGACCTGGATCAGCTTCTGCTTCACGTTCTTCGCCTTCGGCGCGGTGCTGTTCGTCTACGAGCGCTACATCAACACTCCGGACGAGGCGCCGATGGACCCCACGCTCGGCCAGTTCCGGGCGCTCACGCCGAGCCAGCGGCGCATCGGCAAGTACTTCCTGGTCGTGGCCGGGGTCCTGCTGCTGCAGATCCTCGCCGGCTCCGTCATGGCGCACTATTACTCCGAGCGCTCGAGCTTCTACGGCATCCCGGTCGACCGCTTCCTGCCATTCAACTTCCTGCGCGACGTGCACATTCAATCGCCGATCGTCTGGATCGGAGTGTCCTGGATCGGCGCGGCGCTCTTCCTGGCTCCCGCCATCAGTCGTACCGAGGCCGTGGGACAGGCGTGGCTCGTGGACGCGCTCTTCTGGGCGACGGTCGTCATCGTCATCGGGGCGCTCGCGGGCAATTACCTCGACATCATGGGTTATGTGAAGAAGGGCTGGTTCTGGTTCGGCCAGCAGGGGCTTTCCTACATCCAGCTCGGCCGCGCCTGGCAGATCGGCTTCTTCGCCGGGCTCGCCATCTGGAGCGCGCTCGTCTTCCGTGCGCTCTGGCCCAATGCACCCACGCGCGCCGCCGCCGCCCGCGCCTTCTGGTCGGGACGGATTCGCCTCGAGAATCTGCTGTGGGCGTCCACGGTCAACATCGCCGTGCTCTACGCCTTCGGCATGATCCCGCTCACCGGGGTCGAGAAGTCCTTCACCATCTCGGATTTCTGGCGCTGGTGGGTGGTGCATCTTTGGGTCGAGCAGTCCTTCGAGTTCTTCGCCGCTGCGATCAGCGCCTACCTGCTGATGGCGCTAGGCCTGGTGTCACGACGGCTCGCCGAGCGCTCGGTCTACCTCGAGCTGATCCTGATCTTCCTGGGCGGAGTGCTCGGCGTCGGCCACCACATGTACTGGGCCGGAGAGCCGGGCATGTGGGTACCGCTGGGCTCGGTGTTCTCGTTCATCGAGGTGCTGCCGCTGCTGCTCCTCATCATCGACGCCATCCAGCACCATCGCCTCATCAAGGCAGCCGGCCAGTTCAAATACGGCTTGGCCTATCTGTACATCGTGGGCGCCGCCTTCTGGAACTTCGTCGGAGCCGGAGTCTTCGGCGGCGGCACCCTGAACGCTCCGCTCGTCAACTATTACGAGCACGCGACCTTCCTGACGCTCAACCATGCCCACACCGCGCTCTTCGGCGCCTTTGGACTCCTCGGGCTCGGGCTCATCTACTTCTGCCTGCGTTACGCGGCGGGCGAGGAGTACTCCTTCAGCGAGAAGGCCGGCCGCTGGGCATTCTGGCTCTACAACGCCGGCCTGGTGCTCTGGATCGCCCTCAATTTCTTCCCGATCGGCTGGCCGCAGCTCGCGGCGGTCTACGAGCACGGTCTCGCCTATGCGCGCAGTCAGGCGTTCTATGACACGACGCTCTTCTGGCAGTGGATGCGGATGCCGGGCGACATCGTGTTCGCCGCCGGCGCGCTGCTCATGAGCTGGGACTTCCTCGTGAAGCTGCGACCGCTCATCCGCGGGCGTGCGCGCACCGGCGAGCGCCTCGGCGCCCTGCCTCAGCCGCGCGAGAAGGTGACGTGAGCGCACGAGGAGACGCCGTGGACGGCACGGGCGAGAGTCGGTCGAGCCTCTCGAGACTCGCGCTGTTCTCGTACGGGTTCCGGCCGTTCTTCCTCGGCGCGGGGCTCTGGGCGGCGGCGGCCATGGCGCTGTGGATCGCGATGCTGACCACCGGACTCGAGCTGCCCAGCCGCTTCGTTCCGCTGGCGTGGCACATCCACGAGATGCTCTTCGGGTTCGTGCTGGCGGCGGTGGCCGGGTTCCTGTTGACCGCGATCCCCAACTGGACCGGGCGCGCCCCCGTGTCCGGAGCGGCGCTCGCAACGCTGTTCGGGCTCTGGGCGCTCGGCCGGGTGGTCTCGCTCGTCTCGGCCTGGATGCCGGCGTGGCTCGCCATAGCCGCCGACCTCGCCTTTCCCCTCGCGCTCGCCGCGGTGGTCGCCCGGGAGATCCTCCTCAGCGGCAACCGCCGGAACTTCCCGATCATCGTGCCCGTGGCGGTGCTCGCCCTCGCCGACCTGTCGACGGACCTCGGCCTCGAGGGCTTCCGCGCAGCGAGCGGTTACGGCTGGCGCCTCGGACTCGCCGGCATCCTCACCCTGATCTCGGTCATCGGCGGCCGGATCGTGCCGAGCTTCACGCGCAACTGGCTGGTCTCGCGGCGGCAGGCACGGCTGCCCGCGGCTCCCGGTGTCATCGATGGCCTCTCCCTCGGCTTCCTGCACGCATCACTCCTCGCATGGGCGCTCGCTCCCGAGGCGCGCGCGGCCGGAATCGCCCTGCTCTGTGCCGCCGTCGTCAATCTCCGGCGTCTCGCTCGATGGAGGGGCATGGACACCCGCTCCGAGCCCCTGCTCCTCGTGCTGCATGTCGGCTACGCGTGGTTGGTGCTCGGCGTCGGCGCGCTCGGGGCCGCGGTTCTCGATCCCCGCATTCCTCTGAGCGCGGCCATTCACGCGCTCACCGCCGGGGCCATCGGCACCATGATCCTTGCCGTGATGACGCGGGCGATCCGCGGTCACACCGGCCAGAAGCTGTCCGCGGACCCGACGACGATTCTCATCTACGCGCTCGCAACCCTGGCCGCGTTGGCGAGAGTCGCCGCCGCGCTGTCGCAGGCGGCGAGCGCGGATCTGCTGCTCGCGGCCGCCGCCCTCTGGATCGGCGCCTTCGGTCTGTTCGCGCTGCGCCATGCGCCGCTCCTGCTTCGCGCGCGCAGCGAGCGCTAAGGCAATCCCCGGATACACCGACGATGCGCAAGTTTCCCATTCGCCCGGGCCACCCCGAACGGCTCTGCTGGGGCTGCGAGCATCTCTGTCCGGCCGATGACATGCGCTGCGGCAACGGCACCGAGCGCGGCCAGCATCCGATCGAGCTCTGGGGCGAGGACTGGATGAACTTCGGCAGCGAGGCCGAGGAGAGCGGCAAGCCGCCGGAGGATCCCAAGCAACACCGTTGACGAGGCGCCACCGGCCTCATCGTTCGGCAGAGTGCAAGCCGCCGAAATGCACCCGCGCCGTGACAGCGCCAGACTCCAGCCGGACGGAGAGGGGGGACGGCTCACTCGAGCCGTCGAGGCCGGCGGACACGCCGGATTCATGACGATGTCGATGCCGGCGATGACGCCGCGCTCGATGGTGAACACCAGGGCCGCCCGAACCTGAGACCCGACCGCCCACTCCCCGCCTGCCTCGCCGCCGATGAGCGCGGCCGCCGAGCCGCGCGCCCGTCGTGATCACGCTCATCTTCCTCCCGCCGGACGTCGGGTGTCCGGTGCCAGTGCGCGGCAACCGTGCATCACTGCGCGCCGCACCGTCGGCACCCCGAATCCCGCAAGAAGGCCGAAGCGTACACGGCGTTCGTTACGTACGGCGAAGAGCGCCGAGGGTGCGCAATCGCAGTTCGACTTGTCCGCCGCCCTCGCAAAGCGGGGCGTACGTCAACTTGTTGGCGCGTCAGGAATTTCGGCTGGATCCGTCTGCGCGTGGTCCTGGAGCCGTTCGGTCCTCGACGCGCACGCCGGAGGCAGGAAGCGGCCTCGATGTCAGCGCGAGAGCACTCAGCGTCCGTGCCGTGCCAGCTGGCGCTTGAGCGCGAGGATGCGAGTCTTCAGGTCTTCGCTCTCCGCCTGCGAGGCTTTCAGTCGTCCGACCAGGTACGCAACCACGGCAGCGAGACAGACAATGAGCGCGACTTTCACGTCACCTTGCTCGTATCATCGGTCGGGACGATTGCCGCGTCTCCGTTGCTGCGCGCCAAGCGCCGCTGCTGCTCCTCGCGCACTTGGTCAAGCGCGAGATCGGTTTGACGCGCGACAATGCCGATCAAGCGGTGATTTGCGTCGCGAGGCAGCCTTAGTCCGTGTCGCCGCTCCCAGATGCGGATGCGCTCTGCGGGCGTATTGCGCTCGGAAGTCTGCTCCAGGATCTCCTGCCGCCTGCGTTCCAGCCGCTCACTCTCCTCCAGGGCGATGCGCGCCCGGTGATCCGTCATCCAGTTGCCGGAGGATGTCGCCGCCGGCTCAGGATACCGGCCATCAGTTACACGGTCGAACGCCATAAATGCTCCAGAAGTGCGGGCGCATAGTAGCAGCATTGCGCCGATCGGTGTTGCGGCGCGCGGCGCGTTTGATCAACTCATCTCAGCGCTCGAGCACCTCCCGTACCGCCGCGTCGCTGGGCTTCACCATGTGTCGCCCGAAGCCCGAGACACGCGGATGCTGCCGGACCGGATGGCCGCCTTGCCCGGTCAAGGCGATCAGTCTCGTGTGCTGAAGCTGCGGATGCTGATGCAGAAGGGTCGCGAGCTCGTAGCTCGCCCATATCCGGCGATTCGATGTCGAAACACATCATGGCCGGCCGGAAGCCGACCGCAGCGCGCCGCGCCGCGGACGCTGCCAGGGGTAATTCGCGCTCTGCGTATGCGTGCAACACTTGCACGAGCGTCCGTACCGAAGCGGAATCGTCATTCGCGATGAGAACGCTCGCGAGCTGCGCCTCCCCGAATATGACAACATTGACTCCCCACCGGGACGCCGCGCATCTCCTGGCTCGGGCTTGGACGGTGCTGCGCCTGCCGCACCGCCTCGTGCCGCGCCGGTGGACTGCGCGCCGACTCGTCGGCGTATGTTGACGGCTCGCTCCGGCACGGTCGCCGTTCATCATCCTGTTGAACGTACGCGCCTGAGTCATGATGCACGAATGTGGTCACGGCGGCTTGCTTCCCAGCCGCCGGCTCGATCGCCTGGTCGAGCTCATATCTG
>JAKAZP010000129.1 GCA_021815905.1 Pseudomonadota bacterium
CCGCGAGCGCCACCACCGTGGCGGCGCGGGTATTCAGCTTCTCCCTGGGGGGTGTGGCCGGGGCGGCGCTCGCCCCCGCGGCGGGGATCTCGGCTTGTGGCATGCGGGCGCCACGGTACCATATCGGCCCCCACCGAGCCGCCGACGGGGATTCACCGCCGCGGACGCGGGCGGGGCGTGCGATGGGCGAGCCGGGCAGCGGGCACCTTCTCATCGGTGCTCGTCCAGCGGCGCACCCGGTCGGCCACGACCACGACCTGCCCGCGCAGCAGCTCGAGATATCCATGACTGTCCCCGCCGGCCGAACGCGCCCGGCGCGCGGCGGCGACGCTCGCACCAGCGCGGCCGGATCCCCTATCCGGTGGCGAAGCCCACGGCGGCCCTGCTCGATCCATGGCTCGGCTCCGAAGCGATGACGTACTTCAGCCGATCTGCCCGGGCGGCTCCTGCGCGGGATCGCGCGCCGACAGCCCGCCCCTAACCTGACTTCTCGCCGAGCTCGACCCAGATGCCCCGCTCGCACCGCAGGCGCGTGCTGCCGCTCATCACGTGCGCGCCATCGGGGTAGAGAACGTCGTTGAAGTAGCATCCCGCGGCCTCGTCTCCCACCTGCTCGCGCAGCAGCTCGTACGACTGCTCGGGGTCGGTGGGCGTCGGGGAGTTGCGCCGCTCGGGATCCGCAGCCCCGACCTGCGGGGCATGCGGCGCCTGCGAACCGGACCGGATGTCTTTCACCATGGGAGCCTCCTCATCGCCCTGCGATGAGCGCGTTCGCAACTTCCTGGGGATGCCTTCGGGTGTCTCAATGGTCTCGCCCGGAGCATACGCCGCACCCCCGCCCCGCCGGGAGTCGGTCTCCCGGGGCTCCCCGCCGATGCGCACGACGTACCGGCCGCGCGCCCCGCCGGCGATCAGCTCCTCGCACGCGCCCGGGACTTCCTCGAGCCCGATCACCGAGCGCACCATGAGCCGCTCGAGCCCGGGCAGGCGCCATTCGGCGGCGAGCTTGCGCCAGATCGCGAGGCGCCAGGCGCGCGGGACCTCGACCGAGTGGATGCCGAGCAGACTCACGCCCCGCAGAATGAGCGGGAGAACCGTCATGTCGAGCTCGGCGGACTCGGCGAGTCCGATGCAGGCGATGTTGCCCCAGGGACGCACGGTGCGGGTGAGGTGAGCGAGCGTGCGGCCGCCCAGGCTGTCGATCGCGCCTCCCCAGAGGGCTTTCTCGAGCGGCTTCCCGGAGCTCTCGAGGCGCGAGCGCTCGAGCACCGCGTCCGCCCCGAGCTCGCGCAGCCGGGCAGCGGCATCGGGCTTGCCCGTGATGGCGGTGGCCTGGAATCCGGTGCGCTTCAGCAGCATCAGCGCAATGCCTCCGACGCCGCCCGTCGGCCCGGTGACCGCGACCGGGCCCATGGCGGGAGTCTGATGGTTTTCGAGCATCCGCTCGAGCGCCAGCGCCGCCGTGAACCCCGCGGTGCCGAGCGCCATCGCCTCGAGCAGCGACAGAGCCTCGGGAAGCGGCACGAGCGCCGCGCCCGGCAGCCGCGCCCGCTCGGCGAGTCCGCCATCGAGGCTCTCGCCGAGGCCCGCACCGGTGGCCAGCACCCGGTCGCCGGGGCGAAAGTCCGGGTCCGAGCTCGACTCGACGACGCCGGCGAGGTCGATGCCCGCGGTCCGCGGCAGCGCGCGCAGGATGCTCCCCTTGCCGGTCACGGCCAGCGCATCCTTGTAGTTGAGGCTCGAGTAGGCCACGCGGACGATGACCTCCCCGGGTGTCAGCTCCTCGAGGCCAAGGGTGTCGAGCCGGGAAAAGCGGCCATTCGGCCCCTGATGCACGCGCAATGCCTGGAAGGTGCTCACGAGGGATCCTCGATTCACGGCAACTGCCAGCCGGGAGACTAGACTCAGCCGCGCGGCGCGGCCAGGCGTCCTCGCGCGCGACTCCGGTAGACTGTGCAGGTCTCATGACGATCTTGAGCTGCATTGCGCTGCCCGGCATCGGCGAGGTGCGCCCCGGAGAGGACCTGGCGCAGGTCCTCGGCGGCGCCCTCGCAAGACTTGGGGAGCCGCCGCAGCCGCGCGAGGTGCTCGTCATCGCGCAGAAGATCGTCTCCAAGGCCGAGGGCCGTTTCGTGAGTCTCGACACGGTCACCGTGTCGGCGCGCGCGCGCGAGCTCGCCGCCCTCACCGGCAAGGACCCGCGCCTGGTCGAGCTCATCCTGTCGGAGTCGGTCGAGGTGCTGCGTGCGAGGCCTAACGTGCTCATCGTTCGCCATCGCCTCGGGCTCGTCATGGCGAACGCCGGCATCGACCGCTCCAACGTCGGCGGCGACGATCGGGTGTTGCTTCTGCCGCGCGACCCGGACGGCTCGGCCGAAGCGCTGCGGCGCGCCCTCGGCGAGCGTCGTGGTGCCGAGCTCGGTGTCGTGATCGCCGACAGCTTCGGCCGGCCGTGGCGCCGCGGCGTGACCCACGTGGCGCTCGGGGCCGCGGGGATTCCCGCGCTCATCGACCGCCGCGGCGAGAGCGATCGCAACGGCCGGCGGCTCGAGTCGACCGAGGTGGCCTTCGCCGACCAGCTGGCCTCGACCGCCGGGCTTCTGATGGGCGAGGCCGCCGAAGGCATCCCCGCCGTGCTCGTCCGTGGCGCGAGCTGGTCGGCGCCGAGCCTTGGCGCGAGCGCCCTCATCCGGCCGCTCTCGGAGGACCTGTTCCGCTGAGCGGCGCGGGACTGCCGCGGCCTGACATCACCGCCTGCATCAGGGAGAATCGACCGGCGATCGGCTCGCCGCGGCTCGCGCAAGCCGCGCGCGAGGGTTGACTCGAGCGGTGGGGCGGCGCCGAAGTCAACTCGCGGCGGGCGAGTCGGCCTGCGCCCGCATGAGCCGCCAGAGCGCGACGACGTGCTCGTGCTCGGTCGATTCCACGCCGAAGGACACCCTGACCATCCAACGCTCCCCGAGCAGAGCCGGAGTGAGAAATGCGCTCCCGGAATCGTTGATGCGCCGCACCCAGCCGAGCGTATGCCGGTCGAGCTCCTGCCGCGCCATGCCGGGCGGCTCGTGCCGGACACACACGGTCTGGAAGTGAACCGGAGCGAGACGCCGCCACGCGGGCGCGGCGTCGACCTCCGCCGCGAGCCAGCGGGCGTGCTCGAGATCGCGCCTCAGGCGCGCCTGAAGTCCGCGCACCCCCTGCTCGCGGATGAGGAACCAGAGCTTGAGCGCGCGAAAGCGCCGGCCGAGCGGAATGCCCCAGTCGCGCAGATTCTTCACCTCGGCATCGGCCGCCGTGCGCAGGTAGCTCGGATTGGTCGACATGACGCGCACCAGGTGTTGCGGATCGCGCACGAAATAGGTCGAGCAATCGAACGAGGCGCCGAGCCACTTGTGCGGATTCACCACCAGCGAGTCGGCCTCCTCGATCCCCTGCCAGTGCACTCGACATTCCGGCAGGATCATCGCCGAGCCGGCCATCGCCGCATCGACGTGCAGCCACAGCCCCCCGGCGCGCGCGATTCTTCCGATGGGCTCGAGCGGGTCGACGGCGGTCGTGGCGGTCGATCCCACCGTGGCGACGATGGCGCATGGCTCCCGGCCCTCGGCCCGGTCCCGGGCGATGGCCTCCGCGAGCGCCTCGGGATTCATGCGATAGTCCGAATCGAGCGCGATCACGCGCACGTTCTCGCGCCCGAAGCCGGCGAGCAGCGCCGCCTTCTCCACCGAGCTGTGACTCTGGCTCGAGGCGTACACGACGAGGGGGCGCTCGCTCGATTGCAGTCCGCCGCGAGCCGCGCCGTACGCGGTCGAGCGCTCGCGCGCGCAGATGAGCGCGACCAGGGTGGCCGTGGAGGCGGTGTCCTGGATGCAACCGCTCCAGGCCCGCGACAGCCCGAGCATCTGCCGCAGCCAGTCGGTCGTGAGCTCCTCGAGCTCCGTGAGCGCGGGACTCGCCTGCCAGTTGAGGCCGAGCTGCGCAACCCCGGTGCTGAGGAAATCCCCCAGCACGGCCGAGAGCGCGCTGTTCGCCGGGAAGTAGGCGAAGAAGCGGGGATCCTGCCAATGCGTGCACCCGGGCAGAATGCGCTCGGTCATGTCCGCGAGCGCCGCATCGAGCGGCTCCGGATCGAGCGGCGGCGCGGGCGGCAGGCTCGCGCGAATCGCCCCCGGAGCCACTCGCGCCATCACGGGACGCTCGCCGCGGGCGGTGCGCTCGCGATAATCCGCGATCCAGTCGACGATCTCGTGCCCCAGACGGCGAAACTCCCCGATGTCCATCGCTGCCCCTTCGGCTTCGACCCCGCCTCACCGCACAACTATAATGCGCGTCCGGTCCGACCAGGGAATTCCCGCATTCGCCGGGCGTCTCAGGGAGCACAGGAGAAATGACGGACGATGAGCGATGCACTCGCGGCCCTGCCCCGCCCCTTTCTCGGCTTGAGCGTCGAGCGGCGGTACCGCTGGATCTACAAGCCCGCGGTGTTCCTCGCGAGCCTGCTGCCGCTCGGGTGGATCGCCTGCAATGTGTTCGGCTGGCTCGGCTACGAGCCCGCGGTCGATGTGGTGAAGTTCCTCGAGCTCGAGCTCGGACAGACCGCGCTCGATTTCATCATGCTGACCCTGATGGTCACTCCGGTGCGGCTGTTCACGGGCCTCACGCATCTGCTGCGGCTGCGCCGGATGCTCGGACTGTTCGCATTCTTCTACGCGGCGCTGCACTTCACCGTGTACGTGGTCCTCGATCTCGACCTCGACTGGGCCATGGTGGGCGCGGACATCGTGAAGCGTCCCTACATCACGGTAGGGTTCAGCGCGCTCGTGCTGTTGATGCCGCTCGCGATCACCTCGACCCAGGGGATGCGGCGGCGGCTCGGCCGGCGCTGGGTCAAGCTCCATCGCCTCGTCTACCTCGTCGCCGCGCTGGCGGTGTGGCACTACTATTGGCAGGAGAAGATCGACGTGCGCGAGCCGCTGCTCTATGCCGGGGCGCTCGCCTCGCTCCTGGGCTACCGGCTGGTCCGCTCGCGCATGTTCTCCTCGAACCAGTCGACCAGGCGCGCCGTGTAGTCGACGGTGGCGGGCCACTTGCGCACGCCGTGTCCTTCCTGGGGATAGGTTACGAGCACGGATCTCACGCCGTTCTCGAGCAGGGCGTTGTGGAACTGCACCGCCTCCTCGGGCGGAGTGCAGCGATCGAGCGCACCGCAGGTGCTCAGCGTCGGGGTCCTGGCGCGATGCGCGTACAGGATCGGACTTCGGGTGTAATACCTGCCGCCGGGGTTGGTGTAGGTGTCGTCGAGGAACAGCGACACGAAGTGCGGGATGTTGGAAATGAGATGCTCGGTCACCTGGTTGGTGACCGGGGAGACGGCCACGGCCGCGGCAAAACGCGGGTCCTGGGTGATGAGCCACGCCGTCATGTACCCGCCGTAGCTGCCGCCGGTGACCCCGAGACGCTTCGGGTCCGCGATCCCGCGCTCGACGAGGTGATCCAACCCGGACAGGTAATCGTGGGTATCCGCCCCGCCCATGTCGCCGTAGACTCCCCGCACGAACTCCTGTCCGCGCCCGGTGCTGCCGCGCGGATTGGGCAGGAACAGGGCGTAGCCGCGCTCGAGCAGCATCAAGCTCGAGACGCTGCGTCGGCCGGGCCAGTACGCGCGAAAATGCCACACCGGGCCGCCATGGACCGACATCACGAGCGGATGAGGCGGAGCCGCCCGGGGCTTGAGCAGCAGCCCCTGGATCTCGAGCCCATCGGGCGCCTTCCATCTCACCGTCTCGACCCCCCCGAGCGCATCGAGTGCCGCCGTGGGGCCCGGATCGAAGGACTTGACCGCCCGATAGCGGCCGCCGCGAATGAGGGCGACCTCGGGAGCGCGCTTGAATCCCTCACCGACGAGCACGCAGTCCCCGGGCTCCCCGATCCCGCTGACGGCGGTGTAGAAGCCGCTGGTCGTGATCTCCTCGCTGTGCCAGAGCTCGTGGAATTCGCCCGTTTCCCGGTCATGGAGCGCAAGCACGGTCTCGAGCTCGCGGTGGCCGGCGAGCAGCAGATGGCGCTCCGAGCGCCACTCGGCATAAGTGATATCGACCCCGCGGGTGGCGACCGGCCGCACCGTGCCGGTCGCGGTGTCGATGAGCCGCAGGTCGCCGGCGACGATCCAGCGGTCGCTCGCCAGCGCCTCGACCACGGCGAGGTGCCGGCCCGAGGGGGTCGCCGCCGGCCATCCGAGCTGGACGGTGGGCTTGAAGAGCTCTTCGGCGCTGCCGGTCGCGACGTCGATGAGATGCACGCGCGCCGTGTACCAAAGCCCCTCGCTCGGCCCCGGTGAGGCGATGGCGGCGATGCGGCTGTTGCCGCACCAGACCGCCTCCCACACATTGCAGTCCTGCGGGCTGACCTGGTGCACGCGATCGACGCCGAGCTCGTAGACCCAGGCGCGCCGCCAACGGTAAGACTCCTCCCCCGTCTCGACGCTCGGCATCCAGGCCGGCAGATCCTCGGCTGCGGTCTTGCTCGTTGCCGCACCCTGCGCGCCGGCGAGATCCGCGCCGTGACCCGCGACCCCGAGCAGAATGCGACGGCCATCGGGGGACCAGTGCAGGTACTCCACCCAGCCCTCGACCGCGGGGGTGGCGCGGCACTCCCCGCTCTGCGGATCGAGCAGGTATAGCTGGAAATTCCCCGGCTTGGCGCGATCGGAAAGGAATGCCACCCGACGCCCGTCGGGCGCGAGCTTCGGCAGCCGATCGGTGTTGGGTCCGAAGGTGAGGACGCGGGTGTCGCCGCTCGCGAGGTCGGTGAGACATATCCGGCTCGCTCCGTCCCGGTCCGGGGACTCGACCAGTGTTCCGGAAAACACCGCTCGCTCCCCGTGCGCCGAGATCTCCGCCGCATCGGCGATCAGCCCGCTGCCGGCACGGCGAAAATGGCGATAGAGAGCTTCGGCCTCCCGATAGAGCGGGGTTTCGCGAATGTCTCGTGGCATCGTCTCCCTCCCCAAGACGCGCCCGACACGGCGCGCCCCCTCCGCCGCATGCGGCGGCGGACCAAGCCGCGCACTTTAACGCCGACGGCTCAGCGGTGCAGCAGCATCGACAGTCGGCGCCTGTAGGTCGACACCGCCTCGGGCTGGCCGGCGAGGAGCTCCAGAATCGAGAGGATCTGCAGGCGCGCCCCCTCGCGCGCCTCGCCGCGGCCGCGGCGGACGATCTCCAGCAACTGCTCGAGGGCCTCGGGGAGCTGCCGCTCGGCAATGCAGGCCTGAGCGAGCAGCCGATGCGCTCGAGATCGCCGGGCTCGGCT
>JAKAZP010000130.1 GCA_021815905.1 Pseudomonadota bacterium
GGTTCCTGCGCTACCGCGAGGGCGACCCGTTCGACCTGACGCAGGTGCTGCACACGCAGTTCGCGCTCGACGACACGGAGTATTTCAGCGATCTCGAAGTGCTGCCGGGAAAGCCGGACCGCGCGAGCCACACGGTCCCGGTCGGTATCCACGCCCGCGCCAGCCGGCCGAACGTCTATTCGATCGCCGGCGGCTACGCCACGGACACCGGAGCGCGGGGCATCCTCAGCTGGCAGGACCGCCGGGTCAACTCCCTCGGCCACAAGATGAGCGTCGACCTCGAGGCCGCGCAGGTGACCAAGTACAGCCTGCAGAGCCACTACGTCATCCCGATCGGCGATCCTGCGGTGGAGAACCTGACGCTCTCGGGCATCGTCGAGCAGCAGCAGCTCGCCGACGTGAATGCGCGCACCAACTCGTTCGGTCCGAGCCTGACCCATGTGAGCGGGCAGTGGCAGACCGTGTGGTTCCTCAACTGGGTGCACACGAGCGGCACGGTGCAGGCCCCCGCGACCAACGCCAAGGGGCAGCCCACCAGCGTCACCCTCGGCACCGGCAGCGCGGACATGCTGGTGCCGGGTGTCGACATCGCGGCGGTGCCGAAGGGTTATCTCGGCGAGCCGATCTTCCAGCACGGCTTCTTCGCCGAGGTGCGGGGCTCGCGCGGGGAGCTTGGCTCGAAGTCGGACTTCCTGCAGGTCCACGTGCAGTTCGAGCGCGTGTTCGGGCTCGCGCCCAAGTGGCACCTGCTGATCCGCGACGAGCTCGGCGTGACCGTCGCGTCCCGGTTCGACGCCATGCCGCCCCAGATGCGCTTCTTCGCCGGCGGCGAGGGCAGCGTCCGCGGTTTCGCCTACAACGATCTCTCGCCGCTGCAGCAGTATTGCGGCATCAGCAACGGCGGCCGGATCTGCCACGAGTTCAAGGCCGGCGGCAAGGACATCATCACCGGCTCGGTGGAGGTCGATCGCGATCTGCCGCACAACCTGGGGCTGGCGGTGTTCTACGACTACGGCAACGCGTTCAACCACTTCGGCGCGCCGCTCGAGCGTGGCGCGGGCATCGGCTTTCGCTACCGGCTGCCGGTGCTCACGCTGGGCATCGACATCGCGCAGCCGCTCTCGGAGTCCGGCAGTCCGCGCCTGTACATCAACTTCTCCCCGAAGCTGTGAGCGCCTGAGGGTCCGATGCGCCGCCTTCTGCTCCTCGCCGCCGCGCTGTTCGTGATTCTCGCAATCGGCGTTCCGGGCACCGCGCTGTACTTCGCGCTGTTCACCCAGAGCGGGCTGCGGTTCGTGGTCGCGCATCTCCCGCGGCGCTTCGGACACGTGGGCGTCCGGATCGAGGGCGTGAGCGGCACGCTCGCCCGCGGGGTTCGGGTCGATCGAGTCGTCGTCGACCAGGAGCGGGTGCATCTGGAGGCCGACGGCCTGGCGATGCGGGTGCGGCTCGAGCCGCTGCTCTGGCAGACGATCCGCGCGCCCGAGATCACGGCGAGGCGCGTATTCGTCGAGGTCAAGCGGCCGACGCTTGCGCCCGTGCCGCATCCGCCGCAGTTTCTGCCCCGCTGGCTCACGATCGTCGTGCGTCATGCGGCCATAGGACAGGCGGAGCTCCTCGTGCCGGGCGGCGAGCGGTTGCACGCGACCGACCTCGCCGGATCGGCGCTCATCGAGCACACCGAGATCCACTTCTACCGGCTCGGCATGCGCATGGGGGAGGTCGCCTACTCCGCCCAGGGCAATCTGCAGGCCGCCGATCCGCTGCGGATCGCGGCCACCGGCCGCATCAAGTTCACCCCGCGCGCGCAGCCCCCGTGGGTGTTCGCGGCCGCGGTGAACGGCGATCTCGACAGGCTGTCCTTCGTGGCGCGGACGCTCGCGCCTTTCCACAGCGAATTCCGCGGTGTCGCGCTCGATCTGACCCGGGGCTTGCACTGGCAGGCGCGGGGGACGGTTCGGGACTTCGACCTGCGCGCCTGGCATCTCGGCGGCGCGCTCGGGGTGATCGGCGGCCAACTGAGCGCGAGCGGCCGGGACCGCGAGTTCAGCGTACGCGGCACGCTCGATCCCGCGGGTCTGCGCGCGGGCGCGTTCACGGCGGAGTTCGACGGCGAGTATTCGGATCACGTGCTCACGGCGCGGCGCATCGATCTCACGCATGCGGGCTCCGGCGCGCACGCGTCCGCATCGGGCACCATCGACATCGTACCGGGCGGTCCACGGATCGATCTTCGCGGCCGCTGGAGCCGGCTGCGCTGGCCGCTCGAGGGCGCCACACCGCCGTTTCGCAGCGCCGCGGGCACGTTCGAGATCTCCGGCACGCGGCCCTGGAATGCCGAGGTGCGGGGCGTTGCCCAGGTGCGGGGTCTGGCGCCGATTCCCGCCGAGATCGCGGGCACGCTCGACGGCGACAGCGTCTCCTTCGACCGTGCAAGGCTCGAGCTCTATGGCGGCCGGGCCGACGTCCACGGCAGGGTGAGCTGGGGGCGGGAGCCGCGCTGGTCGGTTGCCGGACACCTCGCGGGCATCGATCCGGGCACCTTCCGGCCCGGCTTCAAAGGCAACCTCGGCTTCGATCTCGATGCGAGCGGCCGTGGATTCGCCGCCGCCAGCCCGCTCGCGATCGCCATCACGCATCTCGCCGGTCGCTTGAGCGGTCTCGCGGCGAGCGGCGGGGGCAAGCTGACACACGCGGGCCGCACCTGGGGCTTCGATCAGGTGCGCATCGTTCTCGGGGGCGCCCGGATCGACCTCGATGGCAAGATCGATGGCGCCGTGAATCTGCGCTTCGCGGTGGCGGCCCGCGATCTCGGCCTGCTGGCACGGGGCGCCCGCGGCCATTTGTCGGCGGCCGGCACGATCCGCGGGACGCCGGCCGCTCCGGACGTCGTGGCCCAGGCGAGCGGTGGCGGCATTCGCTACCACGGACTCGAGCTCGCCGCGCTCGACGCGAAGGTGGATTTCGACCCGACCGGGAGGCGCCGCTCGGACGTCAGGCTGAATCTGACGAGGCTCACCTTTCACCACCGTCTCCTGCGCAGCCTCGCCTTCAGTCTCGAGGGACCGGCCTCCTCGCTCACGGCCCGGCTCGATGCGCAAGCGCCCGGGCTCGACGTCGCGGCCGGCGCGACCGGCGCGTTCGCCGCCGGGGCGTTCACCGGCGAGTTGAGCGCGCTCCGGATCACCGGCACCGCGCCCCTGAAGCTGCATCTCGAGCACCCGGTGGCGCTCGTGCTGTCCCGCGCCCGCAGTCAGGTCGACTCGCTCTGCCTCACGGGCACGCCCGCGAATCTGTGCGTGAGCGCGAGCCGGAGCTCCGGGGGGTGGTCGGCCACGCTGACGGCCTCGCAGCTGCCGCTCAGCACGCTCACCGCGGGCCTCACGCCGAGGGTCGAGTACGGCGGCACGATCGGGGTCACCGCCAGGCTCGGCGCCGCCCTCGGCGCCCCCGCCCAGGGCTTCGTACGCGTCGAGCTGAGCGACGCGCGCATGTCGCGTCGCCTCGTGAGCGGCCGGGTGGAGACGACCTCCATCGGGTCGGGGGTGCTCATGGCCTCGGCCGACGCCGGCTCGATCGGCCTCAGCGCGGCGCTGCGCGCGGGCGAGATCGGCACGCTCACCGCCAACCTCACCGCCCGCCGCGGGCCCTGGTCGCTCGGGGACATGCCGCTCACGGGCGAGGTGCGGGCGGAGACCTCCAAGCTCGATCTGCTCTCGGTGTACATACCGGCCATCGATCGTGCCGGCGGACAGCTGCGCGCCGAGGCCGGCATCGCCGGCACGGTGGCGCAGCCGCGCCTGCGTGGAACGCTCACGGTCGAGAACGGCGAGCTCGATTACTACCAGACCAACCTCGCGCTGCGGCAGCTCGCCCTCACGGCGCACCTGACCGACGACGGGCTCGATTTCGACGGCTCGGCGCACGCCGGCAAGGGGATCGTGCATGCCGCGGGCCGCCTCGACTGGCGCGACTCGCAGCCTTACGGGGAGCTGCGGATCGACGGCACCGACCTCGAGGTGGTGAACATTCCGGAAGCGCACATCGACGCCTCGCCGAATCTCACCTTCAAGGTGGCCGCGCACGAGATCGACGTGGCGGGCACCGTGCTCGTGCCCTATGCCCGGATCGCGCCGACCGAGATCGCCGGCGCCGTCAGACCGTCCTCGGACCAGGTGATCGTCGGGGAGCCGTCGCAGAATCCCGCGAACCGCTTTCACGTCCGCAGCACGATCACGATGACGCTCGGCAAGGACGTGAGAATCAACACGATGGGGCTCACCGGACAGCTCACGGGAAGCATGACGGTCAGAAGCGGCTACGACGCCATCACGCGGGCGACGGGCGAGCTGTCGGTGCAGAACGGGCAGTATGCCGCCTACGCCCGGCGACTGGAGATCCAGCGCGGCCGGCTGCTCTTCACGGGCGGTCCGATCGACAATCCGGGCATCGAGATCCGCGCGGTGAAGCGCTACCCCGACGTCACCGCCGGGATCAACGTGCGCGGCACCCTCAAGCAGCCGCGGATCTCATTCTTCTCCGATCCGTCCCTGCCGCAGTCGCAGATCGTCTCGCTCATCCTCTCGGGCGGCGGCGGCAACTCGATGCAGTTCATGCAGGCCTCGACCGCCCAGGCGCAGCAGGCCACGGCGGCGAACGAGCTGCTCGCCCAGGGCGGGGCATTGCTCGCGCAGCAGCTCGGATCCAGGATCGGCCTGCCCGACATCAGCCTGGAGACCGATCTCAACAACGAGACCTCGCTGGTACTCGGGAAGTACCTGACGCCGCGCCTGTACGTGAGCTACGGCGTCGGGCTCACGCAGCAGCTGAACGCCATCAAGCTGCGCTACAGCCTGGGCGATCACTGGACCATCCGCACCGAGGCGGGGCAGATCCGCGGCGCGGACCTGGTGTTCAGCGTGGAGAAATGAGCGACCCGCGATGGGGATGCGGTCGCCCGTCGCGCCCGCCCGGGAGGATCCGCCTCACGCGCCGAGAAACATCCGGTAGGCCGGATTGTCCGTCTCCTCCGCGTACGCATAGTGCAGCTCGTTCAGGTGCTGCAGGAAATCCGTGCGCTCCGCTCCCGGCACCTGGATGCCCGCGAGCACCCGGCCGTAGTCCGAGCCGTGATTGCGGTAATGGAACAGGCTGATGTTCCAGCGTGTGCCCACCGCCTGCAGGAATCCGAGCAACGCACCGGGACGCTCGGGGAACTCGAAGCGATAGAGCAGCTCGTCCTCGATGCCGCGCGCACGGCCTCCGACCATGTAGCGCACGTGCAGCTTCGCCATCTCGTTGTGCGACATGTCGGTGACGGCGTAGCCCGCCGCGCGCAGCGCGCCCGCGACCGCGTCCTTCTCGGGCCCGCCGTGCGTCAGGCCGAAGCTCACGAAGATCCGGGCCGCCTGCTCGCTCTCGTAGCGGTAGTTGAATTCCGTGACGCTGCGCCGGCCGAGCACCTCGCAGAATCGCAGGAAGCTGCCCGGCCGCTCGGGGATCGTGACGGCGAGCAGCGCCTCGCGCTCGCCGCCGAGGTCGGCGCGCTCGGCCACGTGCCGCAGGCGGTCGAAGTTGATGTTGGCGCCGCTGTTGATGGCGACCAGGCGCTTGTCGCGCCAGCCTTCCCGGGCGACGTATTTCTTCAGGCCCGCCACCGCGAGCGCGCCCGCGGGCTCGACGATCGAGCGGGTGTCCTCGAACACATCCTGGATGGCGGCGCAGATCTCGTCGCTGTCGAGCAGCAGCACCTCGTCGACGTGCTCGCGGCAGAGCGCGAAAGTCTCCTCGCCGACGCGCTTGACCGCGACGCCGTCGGCGAAGATCCCGACGCGCTCGAGCGTGATCCGCCGTCCGGCCTTGAGCGACTCGTACATCCCGGCCGCGTCCTCCGGCTCCACGCCGATGATGCGCACACCGGGGTAGAGGTATTTGACGTATACGGCGATGCCGGCGATGAGGCCGCCGCCGCCCACGGGCACGAAGATCGCATCGAGGTTGCCGCCGGTCTGCCGCAGCAGCTCGACCGCGATGGTGCCCTGGCCGGCGATCACGTCCGGATCGTCGAAGGGGTGCACGAACACGAGGTTGCGCTCGCGGGCGAGGACGAGCGCGCGCTCGAGCGCGGTGTCGTAGTCGTCCCCGTGCAGCACGACCTCGCCGCCGAGATCGATCACCGCCTGCACCTTGATCATCGGGGTGGTCTGCGGCATGACGATGACCGCGGGGATGGCGCGCCGGCGCGCGGCGAGCGCCACGCCCTGGGCGTGATTGCCGGCCGAGGCGCACACGACTCCGCGCCGGGCCGCCGAATCGGACAGGTGCGAGATGCGGTTGTAGGCGCCGCGCAGCTTGAAGGAGAACACCGGCTGCAGGTCCTCCCGCTTCAGCAACACGCGATTGGCGAGCCGGCGGGAGAGCCGCGGCGCTTCCTCCAGCGGGGATTCGATCGCGACGTCGTAGACGCGCGCCTTGAGGATGCGCTCGATGTAGGGACTGGCCATCGAGTGAGTGTAATCGATTCTGTCGGGACCGAGCTGGCACCAGCTGCCGTCTCGTTTTGCACGGTGTACGGATGCTCGGCGCCGGCACCGCGGCGCTGTTGGTGATGAACAGCCGCCGCTTGGCCGCCTTCCGCGCGCGTCAGTCATTCATCGGCTCAGCGCCGATCAGCCTTGGGACAGGCCAGATGCTCCGTCATGAATGTGGCGCCGGATGAGGAACGCGCGAGCCCGCGGGCCTGAAGCCCCCGGGAATGGCTTCGAAGCCGGTTCCCAGGGATCGACCGGGAGTGAACAGGTCATATTGGAGCTGCTCCTGATTGCTCCGGGAGCGAATCACGGCTGACATGTGCGTCAGCGGACCGCGCCCTAAGGTGATCAATAAGAATCGGTGAGGGGAAAGTCATGCTTAGACGGAGGAATCAGCGCCGGGCACTCTGTGCCGTGGCTTTCGCCGCCGCGCCGATCGGCGCCTATGCCGGGCCGATCGTGTACGCGCCGCAACACACGTGCACCGAGGTCAAGACCGGGACCGGGACCGGTGAGCTGCGCTCCATCAGCTGGAGTCCAGGGCCGGAGCTCGGGGGCAACGGCACCGATATCGCCGCGACGGTGTGGGACGTCGCGAACTCTGGCGGAGGCGCGGGCGCGGGGAAGCCGGGTACCGTGACCGTGCCCTTTGATTGCAGCGGCCCCGTCTTGGAGGGGTCGACGTCGACGGGTATCT
>JAKAZP010000131.1 GCA_021815905.1 Pseudomonadota bacterium
CGGCGGCGACCGCATCGTCGACTGGCTCACCGGCGAGCAGCTGCCTCGGATCTGCTGAGGAGGCGCGAAACCCATGCGGATTCTCCTGCTCGCGCACGCCTTCAACAGTCTCACCCAGCGACTGTTCGTCGAGCTCACCGAGTCAGGTCACGAGCTCTCCGTCGAGCTCGATGTGAGCGACGCCGTGACGCGCGAGGCGGTCGAGCTGTTCGATCCGGATGTCATCCTCGCATCGTTCCTGAAGCGCGCCATCCCCGAGGACATCTGGCGTCGGCGCCGCTGCCTCATCGTCCATCCGGGAATCGTCGGCGATCGGGGACCCTCGGCGCTCGACTGGGCCGTGCTCGCGGGTGAGACGACCTGGGGTGTCACCGTGCTCGAGGCGCGCGCGCAGCTCGATGCCGGTCCCATCTGGGCGAGCGAGGCCTTCCCCATGCGCGCGGCCACCAAATCGAGTCTCTATCGGGGCGAGGTGGCGGATGCCGCCACGCACGCGGTCATGTGCGCGCTCGAGAGGCTCGCGTCCGGCATCTACGAGCCGAGGTGGGCCGGGGAGTACGAGCCGCCCTCCCGCGGCCGCGCGCGCCCGGCGTGCCGCCCGGCCGATCGCCGGATCGACTGGCAGTCGGACTCGAGCGAGCTCGTGCTGCGCAAGATCCGTAGCGCCGACGGCTCGCCCGGTGTGAGCGACACGATGTGGGGGCGGCCCGTGCGGCTGTTCGACGCGCATCCGGCCGAGGGGGTCTCGGGTCCTCCGGGAGAGATCGTTGCCCGGTGCGGCGGGGCGCTGGCGCGCGCCACGCGCGACGGTGCGGTGTGGATCGGACACGTGCGCGAGGAGCGGGAGCTCGCCTTGAAGCTGCCGGCGGCGCGGGTGTTGGCCGCCGAAGCCGCGCAGCTGCCCGCCGCGGCAGGATTCGAGCGCGTGCGTTACGAGGAGGAGGACGGCGTCGGACTGCTCTCGTTCGAGTTCTACAACGGCGCGCTCGGCACCGCCGAGTGCCGCGAGCTGCGCGAGCGCTACGCGGAGGCGCTCGGGCGCCCGACGCGCGTGCTGGTGCTGATGGGCGGGCGCGATTACTGGTCGAGCGGCATTCATCTCGGCCTCATCGAGGCCGCCGAGAGTCCCGCCGAGGAGTCCTGGGAGAGCATCAACGCCATCGACGATCTCGCGCGCGACATCATCCGGACCACCGACCGGCTCATCGTCTCGGCGCTGCGCGGCGGGGCCGGCGCGGGCGGAGTCTTTCTCGCGCTCGCGGCCGACGAGGTGTGGGCCTCGCGCGCCGCCGTGCTCAACCCCCACTACAAGGACATGGGCAACCTCTACGGCTCGGAGTACTGGACGTATCTGCTGCCGCGCCGGGTGGGAAAGGAGAATGCCGAGCGCATCATGCAGCGCCGGCTCCCCATGGGAGTGCCCGAGGCCCGGCGGCTTGGAATCGTCGATCGGGAGCTGCCGCCCTCGGTGCGCGAGTGCGCGTCGCCGATCCTCGAGCTCGCCCGCGCGCTCGCACGGCAGGAGGGGCTCGCGGCGCGGATCGCCGGGAAGCGGCGCCGGCGCGAGGCGGACGAGCGCGAGCAGCCGCTCGAGACCTACCGCGCGCGCGAGCTCGCGCGCATGCATCGCAACTTCTACGGCTTCGACCCGAGCTATCACGTCGCCCGTTACAACTTCATCCACAAGGTGCCGAAATCCCGCACGCCCCTGCCGCTCGCGCGCCACCGTGCGCGGCCCCTCGTTCGGAAGGAGAGCGCTCATGTGTGAGAACTGTGGCTGCGCGGTGACCGAGGGGCGTGCGCAAGCGGCCGATGCGGCCGCGCGAGCGACCGGGCAGGCCGGGCCTGCCGCCGCTCGAGCGCACTCCGAATCGGTGACGGTGTTGCGCGATCTGCTCTCCGAGAACGACCGGATCGCCGCCCACAATCGCGAGCATTTCGACGCCCATGGCGTGCTCGCGATCAACCTCATGTCCTCCCCCGGGGCGGGTAAGACCGCGCTCCTCGAGCGCACGATCGAGGCGCTCGGGGCCCGCCTGCGGATGGCGGTGGTCGAGGGAGACCTCGCCACCGAGAACGATGCGCGCCGGATCCGCGCCAAGGGCGTGCCGGCGGTGCAGATCACGACCGGCAGCGCCTGCCATCTGGATGCCCGCATGGTGCACGATGCGCTGCACGAGATCGCCCTCGAGGGACTCGATCTGCTGTTCATCGAGAACGTGGGCAATCTCGTGTGCCCCGCGAGCTTCGACCTCGGGCAGCACCTCGACGTGACGTTGCTGTCGGTGCCCGAGGGCGACGACAAGCCGCAGAAGTATCCGGTGATGTTCCGCGCCTCCGACCTGCTGCTGCTCAGCAAGGCCGACCTGCTGCCGCTGCTGCCGGAGTTCGATCCGGCGCGAGCCGAGGCGAGCCTGCGCGAGATCGGCAGCTCGGTGCCCGTGATCCGCGTCTCGAGCCGCGCCGCGGGCGGTATCGCCTCCTGGTGCGAGTGGCTGATGACCCACCTCGCGCGCACTCGCCCGATGTCCGGAAGTTCTCGCGCCGGCGAGCCGCGGAGGGGGCGTGGCATTTCCGCCGCCGGCGCCGGCCTCTGAGGCGAGCGCGGATCTGCCGGCCGGCGGGGCGCGGATCGCGCGCCGGCTGCGGCTCTCGGGCCACGTGCAGGGCGTCGGGTTCAGGCCGTTCGTCTATCGCCTCGCGAGCGAGCTCGCGCTCGCCGGCAACGTGCGCAATCTCACGGGCGAGGTCGAGATCCTGATCGAGGGCGCGCCGGGGGAGGTGGCGCGCTTCTGCCGCGATGTCGTGACGCGCGCACCGCCCCTTGCGCGGCCGCGCCTGCTTTCGGTCCGGGAGGTTCCGCCCGGGCGCACGCGCGGATTCCAGATCCTCGACAGCGCCCGAGGGGAGCGGCCGCGCGTGTTCGTGCCCCCCGACTCCTTCACCTGCCCGCAGTGCCTGGCCGAGCTCAACGATCCGGCCGACCGTCGCTACCGCTACCCCTTCATCAACTGCACTCAGTGCGGTCCGCGCTACACCCTCATCGTCTCGCTCCCCTACGACCGTCCCAACACCACGCTGTCGGAGTTTCCGCTGTGCGATGCCTGTCGCGAACAGTACGAGAGTCCCGGCGACCGGCGCTTTCACGCCGAGCCCGTCGCCTGCGCGGCCTGCGGTCCGAAGCTCTGGCTGGAGGAGGCGCGAAGCGCCGGGGGCGCGCCGACCGCGGATGGGCCGCGGGAGCTGCCTGGCGAGCAGGCCATCGCACGCGCCGTCGCCCTGCTGCTCGCCGGTGGCATCGTCGCGGTCAAAGGTGTCGGCGGCTATCACCTGCTCTGCGACGCGACGAATGAGGCGGCGGTGCGGCGGCTGCGCGAGCGCAAGCGCCGCCCGGACAAGCCCCTCGCCGTCATGTTTCCGCAGCAGGGGGCGGACGGCCTGGAATGCGTGCGCCTCGCGCTCGAGCCGACGGATTGCGAGGCGCGACTGATCGGCTCGGCGGCGCGGCCCATCGTGCTCGCCCGCCGGCGAGCCGGGGCGAGCCTGGCGCCGTCGGTGGCGCCCGGGCTCGCCGAGATCGGCGCCTTTCTTCCCTACAGTCCGCTGCATCATCTGTTGCTCGCCGACGCGGACCGGCCGCTCATCGCCACCTCGGGCAATCCGAGCGGCGAGCCGGTACTCACGGACCCGACGGATGCCCGTGCGCGCCTGACATCCATCGCCGACGCCTGTCTGCATCACGACCGGCCGATCGCCCGTCCCGCGGATGATTCCGTCGTGCGCACCGTGGCCGGGCGGCCCCGGACGCTGCGGCTCGGAAGAGGGCTCGGACCGCTCGAGCTCGAGCTGCCCTGGCGACTCGCGCATCCGGTGCTCGCGACCGGCGGCCACCTCAAGACGACGATCGCGCTCGCCTGGGAGGACCGCGTCGTGATGTCCCCGCACATCGCGGACATGGGAACCGCGCGCAGCATTCGCGTGCTCGAGCAGGTGGCGGGCGATTTGCAGCGCCTCTACGGCGTGCGTGCGGCCGAGGTCGTCTGCGATGCCCACCCGGACTATGCGACCACACGCTGGGCGGAGTCCCGCGGTCTGCCCGTGACGCGCATCCTGCATCATCACGCGCATGCATCGGGGGTGGCGGGTGAGACGCACCCGACCGGCACGATGTTGGTCTTCGCCTGGGATGGCGCGGGCCTCGGCGAGGATGGCGCCCTCTGGGGAGGGGAGAGCTTTCTCGGCGTGCCCGGCGCCTGGCGGCGCGTCGCGAGCCTGCGGCCCTTCCGGCTTCCAGGCGGCGATCTCGCCGCGCGCGCCCCGTGGCGCAGCGCCGCCGCCGTGTGCTGGGAGATCGGGGCCGAGCCGCCCTGCGCACCCGGGGACGCCGTGGTGCGGCAGGCATGGCGCAGGGGCGTCAACTGCATCGCGAGCAGCTCGGCCGGCAGGCTCTTCGATGCCGCCGCCGCGCTGGTTCTCGACCTGCGGCAGATGAGCTTCGAGGGGCAGGCGCCGATGCTGCTCGAGGCCGCGGCCGCCCGGGCGAGCGCCGCCGGGTGCGGGGCGGCGTGCGAGCCGATGCCGCTCAACGATGACGAGAGCGGCGTGTGGCGAGCCGATTGGGAGCCGCTCATCCGATGGCTGCTCGAGGCGCGCGGCAGCCCCGAGGAGCGCGCGCAAGTCGTTCACCGGGCGCTCGCCGGGACCATCGCGGCCGTGGCGTCGCGCGCGCGAGACCGTCACGGGATCGATCGCGTGGCGCTCACCGGCGGGGTGTTTCAGAACGCGCTGCTCGCGGACCTTGCGAGCCGGCAGCTCACCGGGCGGGGCTTCACGGTCCTGCTGCCCGAGCGCGTACCCTGCAATGACGGCGGCTTGAGCTACGGGCAGGTGATCGAGTTCGCCGCGCGCCAGGCCTCGGGCGGCTCTCCCGAGCTCACTCCATGTGCCAGCCGTGGCTCACGATGAGCGACTGGCCGGTGAGCGCGCCCGAATCGACCGAGGCGAAGAAGACGGCGGCCTCGGCGACGTCCTCGGAGGTCGTGAACTTTCCGTCCACGGTCTCCTTCAGCATCACATCGCGGATCACGGCCTCCTCGGAGATGCCGAGCGCGCGCGCCTGCTCGGGGATCTGCCGCTCGACGAGGGGCGTGCGCACGAAGCCCGGGCAGATCACGTTGGCGCGCACTCCATGCCGCGCGCCCTCCTTGGCCACCGCCCGGGCGAGCCCGAGGAGGCCATGCTTGGCGGTGACATAGGGGGCCTTCAGGAGCGAGGCCTCCTTGGAGTGCACCGAGCCCACGTAGATGATGCTGCCGTCCCCCCGCGCGTACATGTGCCTGAGCGCCGCGCGCGTGGCGAGGAAGGCGCCGTCGAGGTGCACCGCCAGCATGCGCCGCCAGTCCTCGAGCGAGAGCGCCTCGATCGGACAGACGATCTGGATCCCGGCATTGCTCACCAGGACGTCGATGCGTCCGAAGGTCTCGATGACCCGCTCGGTTCCCGCATCGACCTCGGCCTCGCTCGCGACGTCCATGGCGAGAGCGAGCGCCGGAAGCCCCGAGGCGGCAATCTCCGCCGCCGCCTTCTCCGCCGCCGGCCGGTCGATGTCGGCGAGGGCGACCTTCGCGCCTTCGCGTGCGAAGGCGCGGGCGATCTCGAGCCCGATGCCGCTCGCCGCGCCGGTCACCAGCGCCACCTTGTCCGCGAGCCGTCTCGTGCGTGGCTTTCGCACCGGATGCGCTCGCGACTCAGTAGTGGTAGGTGAGGGTCGCCGCATACGTGCGCGGCGGCCCGTAGAAACCGATCTGGCTCACCCCGCCGATGAACGAGTTCGCGGGTGAGAGCGGCGGATTTCCGAAGTCGTATCCGGCGACGCGGTAGTACTCGTTGGTCAGGTTCTTGCCGTCGAGCGCCAGACGCCAGTGGCCGTTCGCCGTGGTGAACGCAAGTCCCGCGTCGAGCAGCCCGTAGGCGGGCTGATCGGTCAGGCTCGGAGTCGTATTCGCCACCTTGGTGAAGCTGCGCCAGTCGTAGTCGGCGTGTGCGAGGAGCGCGCCCGAGGAGAAGAACCAGGTGTAGGCGGCATTGCCCGAGACCGTCCAGTGCGGCGCGTTGATCGGACGATTCTCGCTCGCGACGTTCACCGCTCCGGTGCCCGAGCCGCAGCCCGGGGCGGCGGTGAACACGCTGCACGGGATGAGGTAGTCCTGGTAGTAGGAGTCGAGATACCCGAGGTTCAGGCCCAGGGTGAGCGAGCGGCTCGCCCGCCAGGCCGACTGGAGCTCCGCGCCCTGGTTGATCTGCTTGCCGGCGTTCAGCACCGCGGTGAGATTGGTGGGGGCGCCGGCGTACTCCACGAACTGCTGCACCCCGATCTGCGCGTCCGTGTACGGGTCGTAGAAGGCGGTCAGGTTGAGGAGCAGCGTGTCATCGAGCCAGGTGGACTTGAGTCCGACCTCGTAGTTGTTGGCGACCTCGGAGGCGTAACCGTTCTCGGTTCCCGGGAACACCGCCGCGTTGCCGCGCATGTCGAAGCCGCCGCTCAGGAACCCGCGGCTGTACATGACGTAGCCCATGATGGCCGGCGTGAAGTGATAGTCGAGCCCGAGCCGCGGGGTGACGTTCACGAACGGGCGGGCGCGGTTGTAGTCGGTGACCACTCCGGGAAAGGGAAAGAACCCGCTCGGCACCGCGTTCGGGTCGAAGAAGGTCTGGTTCGGCTGCAGCTGGTCGGGAGCGATGCTCGCGTAGTCCGCCTGGTACACGTGCGCGCTCTTGCGGTCCTCGTTCCAGCGCACGCCGGTGTCGAGGTTGAGCCGGCGCGTGAGCTTCCAGGAGGTGTCGCCGTAGACGGCGTAGCTCTTGGTGTGCACGCAGCCCTGGACGAGCTCCGTGATGTACAGATCGTAGGCTGGGACCCCGAGCAGGGTCAGCGTGCCGATCGAGGCGTTGTAGTCGCCGCAGGCGGTGCTGTTCATGAAGAAGACGCCGCCGACCCCCTTCACCAGGCGATTGGTGAAGGTCAGCCGACCCTCGGCCGAGGTCTGCTGATCGTGGTACAGGGCGGGAACCTGGAACAGGTTCTGGTTGGTCTCGGAGAAATTGATGAACTGCTGGCCGTGCCCCTCGTAGTAGGCGCCGATCAGCGTGAGATCGAGGTGGTGGGTGAGATCCTGGGTATAG
>JAKAZP010000132.1 GCA_021815905.1 Pseudomonadota bacterium
CTGGCCCGGGCGCTCCGGAATACCCGCGGGACCGGAACCGCCGGGACCGCAGACGCTCGAGGTCGAGCCGAGCGAGTCCGATCGGGAGCGGCTGCACCGGGCGGATTTCGAGACGTTGACCGCCGCGGAATGGGCCGCGGCCACCGCGGCCGTCGCGGCGCTTGCGCCCATCATCGCCCGCACCGCCAGCCGGCGGAATCAGCCGGCGGAGTCCGGCTCGCGACTCGACCTCAAGCGGCTGCTGCGCGAGAGCGCCCGCCATGGCGGTGAGATCACGACGCTCCCGCGGCGCTCCCGGCGCCTGCGCCCGGCCCGGATCGTGGCGCTCATCGACATCTCGGGCTCGATGTCGCGCTATTCGCGCATGTTCCTGCATCTCCTGCACGCGCTCGCCAATCCCGGGCGCCTGGGCGCCAACGTGGGCGGACTGCGCTCGGCCGCATTCGTCTTCGGAACACGGCTCACGCCCATCACCCGCGACCTCGCCGCGCGCGATGCCGACGAGGCGATCGCGCGCGTCAGCCGCCGCGTCGAGGACTGGTCGGGCGGCACCCGGATCGGCGCCTGCCTCGGGGAATTCAACCGCTCGTGGGCGAAGCGCCTGCCGCTTTCCTCGTCCACGGTGCTGTTGGTGACGGACGGGCTCGAGCGCGCCGACAGCGCGCGGCTCGCGCTCGAGGCGGCGCGCCTGGCGCGCTCGTGCCGGCGGGTCATCTGGCTCAACCCGCTGCTGCGCTATGACGGATTCGAGCCGAAAGCGCGCGGGATGCGTGCGCTCCTGCCGCACGCCGATCTGTTCCTGCCCATCCACAACCTCGAGTCGTTGGAGCGGCTGGCCGCGGCGCTCGCCGACGGCGCGGCACGGATGCCGCGCCTCCGACGACGGGAGACGAAGACATGGAGATGAAGGGTGAACGCCTTCTTCCCGGCGATCGCGCCACCGCCTGGCGGCTGCTCAACGACGGTGAGACGCTCAAGCGCTGTCTGCCGGGATGCGAAAGCCTGACCGCCACCGCCCCCGAAACCTACGACGTCGTGATGAGCGCGGCCGTCGGTCCGGTCAAGGCGCGCTTCAAGGGCAAGATGTCCCTCGCCGACATCGAGCCTCCGGTGCGGTATCGGCTGAAGTTCGACGGCCAGAGCGCCCAGGCGGGGTTCGCGCGCGGCGAGGCGCGCGTCGAGCTCGAGGAGGTCTCGGCGCACGAGACGCGGCTGCGCTACGCCGCCACGGCGCAGATCGGCGGCAAGCTCGCGCAGATCGGCTCGCGTCTCATCGATGCCGCCGCCGGAGCGACCGCGGAGAAATTCTTCGAAGCCTTCGGGCGGCAGCTCGCAGCAACGGCGGCCGGCCCCGGCGCCGGGATCGCTGCCGGGCCCGCGCCGCCCGCGGGCGCCGAGTTCGGCTTCTGGCGCTGGCTCGTCACCTTCCTGCGGCTGCTGTTGCGCCGCTCTCGCGGCGGCTAGCCCGCCGCCAGAGCGCCTCGCCAGGCATGACCGCGCGCACGGTCCCGGAACCGCTTCCGTGGCTCAGCCCGCGTGATGAGCGGCCTTGAAGAGAAACCACGCGCCGAGTGCGAGGAACACGGCGCTGGCGCCGTAGTGCAGGGCCCTCAGAGGCAGCCGCCCGGCGAACTTCTGGCCGAGGAAGATGACCGGGGCATTCGCGAGCAGCATGCCCGTCGTGGTGCCGGCGACGACCGGCAGGAGTCTCGAGTAGGCGGCGGCGAGCGCGACGGTTGCGAGCTGGGTCTTGTCACCCATCTCGGCGAGGAAGAACGCGATCACGGTGGCGAGCAGCGCGCCGGCGCGACCGCCCGTGCTCGAGCGCTCCTCGAGGGTGTCGGGCCTCAGCGTCCAGAGCGCCATGCCGATCATGCTCGAGCCCACGAGCGCATCGAGCACGGTCGGTGTCAGGAGCCGGCCGAGCCGCACGCCGACGAAGGCGGCGAGGGCGTGATTCGCGAGCGTTGCCGCGAGCACGCCGAGCAACACCGTCCAGGGCCTGCGATACCGCGCCGCGAGCATGAGTGACAGCAGTTGCGTGCGATCGCCCATCTCCGCGATCGCGACCGTCGAGACGGAAACCAGGAAGGACTCCATCGGGCTCTCAGCCGAGCGGTGTGAAACCACGGCGGGGTCCCTCCGCCGCTCGTCATCGGAGGTCCTGCCGTTGGTCTCGCCACGCCTTGCGGCGCCGTCCGCCACGGGCTTGGAGCCCGAGTCTGTTGACGTACGGTCCGGGTCGTCCCGGTCGACTACTCCCCAAGGAGCGGTGTTCTTGTAACCGATGGCGCCGATTCAGGCAAGTCGCGCTCAGTGCTGCCAGAGAATCTGACGGGCCTCGAGCGGCACCCGCACGCCGTCGCGAGCGGGCAGCGCGCGCGGGGTGTAATGCGCGCTCGGGCGCGCGGCGGGCACATCGGCGGCGTAGAGGTAGGTGCCTTGGGCATCCTCGAGCGCGTGGACTCTCACCGCCGCGTGGCGCTCGGCGGCAAAGCCCGCGAGCGCGTCGGCGTAGAGCTCGACGCGCACCGACTCGGGATCGAGCTTGCCGAGGCCCAGGAGGATCTCGAAGCGGTGCTGCCCGGCACGAGTCTCGACGCTCACCGCCCCGAAGCGCAGCGCCGGCCACTCGCGCGAGACCGCCGCCTGCCATTGGGCGATCCGGGCGCCCTTCTCGCCCTTGGCGGCGGCGCGCTCGAGGTAGCGTGAGGCGGCGGGAAGGTAGTGCTGCTCCACGTACTCGCGCACCGAGCGCAGGCTCGAATACCGCGGCGTCAGGCGCGCCATGCTGGCGCGCATGCGCGCGACCCAGGCCCGGGGCACGCCGTTGCGCTCGCGCTCGTAGAACTGCGGCACCACCTCGCGCTCGAGGAGCGAATAGAGCGCATCGGCCTCGTTCGCGTCCCACTCCGGATCATCGCCGTGCTCGCGGCCATCCCCGAGCGCCCAGCCGACCTCGGGCGAATACGCCTCCGCCCACCAGCCGTCGAGCTCCGAGAGATTGATGACGCCGTTGACCAGCGCCTTCATGCCGCTCGTGCCGCAGGCCTCCCACGGGCGCCGGGGCGTGTTGATCCACAGGTCGACTCCGTGGACCAGGCGCTCGGTGAGCAGCATGTCGTAGTCGGCGAGGAACACCGCGTGCCGTCGCGCCTCGCCGTACCGCATGAAGCGGGTCCATTGCCGGATCAGCGCCTGTCCCGGCTCATCGGCCGGGTGGGCCTTGCCGGCGATGATGAGCTGCACCGGCCGCCCGGGATGGGTGAGGAGCCGCAGTAGTCGCTCCGGATCGTGCAGCAGCAGATTCGGTCGCTTGTAGGTGGCGAAACGCCGCGCGAATCCGAGCGTCAGAACCTGCGGATCGAGCAGATGTCGCGCGCGATCGATGTCGGCGGCATCGGCCCCGGACGCCGTGAGCTGCTGCGCCAGGCGCTCGCGCGCATGCTCGACGAGCGCGGCGCGGCTCGCGTTGCGAAAGCTCCAGAGCTCCTCATCGCCGACGGCGACGATGTGCCGCTCGAGCTCCTCGGCGCCCTGCAGCCAGCAGCCCCGGCCGCAGGCGCGCGTCCAGAGCGCATCCGAGGCGGCGGAGTCCCAGCTCGGAACGTGCACCCCGTTGGTCACGTGGCCGATCGGAATCTCCTCGATCGGCCAGCGCGGGAACGCCGGCGAGAAGATGCGCCGGCTCACTTTTCCATGCAGCTCGCTCACCCCGTTCACCGAGCCGCTGCCATTGAGCGCGAGCAGCGCCATGCTGAAGGGCTCGGCGTCGTCCCGCGGGTTGACCCGGCCGAGCCCGAGCAGCGCGCCCGGCTCGATCCCGAGCTGGTCCACGGCGTAGGGCCCGAGGTGGCGCTCGATGAGCTGCGGGTCGAAGCGATCGAAGCCGGCCGCGACCGCGGTGTGGGTCGTGAACACGTTACCCGCGCGCGTGGCGGCGAGCGCGGCCTCGAAAGTCAGTCCGGTCTCCCGCATGAAGGCGCGGGCGCGCTCGAGCACCGCGAAGGCCGCATGCCCTTCGTTGAGATGACACACCTCGGGCCGGATTCCGAGAAGCCCGAGGAGTCGCCAGCCGCCGATCCCGAGCAGCAGCTCCTGATGCAGTCGCGTCTCCGGGCCGCCGCCATAGAGCTCGCCAGTGATCCCCCGGTAGGCGGGAAAATTGGCGGCATCGTTGCTGTCGAGGAGGTACAGCCGCGCGCGCCCGACTCGCACCTGCCAGGCGCGCACCCAGATGGGGTGCCCGGGGAGCTCGAGCTGGAAGCGCAGCCACTCTCCATTCGCCTGGCGCAGCGGCGTGATCGGCAGCTGGCCGGGGTCGTTGTAGGGGTAGATCGCCTTTTGCGCGCCCTCCCCGTCGATCACCTGGCGGAAGTAGCCCTGGCTGTAGAGCAGCCCGACCCCGATGACCGGCGCGCCGAGATCGCCCGCGGCCTTCAGCTGATCGCCCGCGACGTTGCCCAGGCCCCCGGAGTAGATCGGCAGCGCCTCGGTGAGCATGAACTCCATGCTGAAGTAGGCGGCGGCGGTGAGTGCGGACCCGGAATGCCGAAGCTGGAACCAGGCGCTCGCCTGCTCGGCCTCGCGGCGCATCGCGAGCAGATGCTCGACGCTCTCGCGAAAGGCGGCGTCGGTCATCAGCGCCTCGACGCGCTCGCGCGCGACGCTCTGCAGCACGACGTGCGGGCTGTGAGTCAGCTCCCAGGTGTTGGCATCGAGCTCCCTCCAGATGTGATCGGCCGCGTGATTCCACGACCAGCGCACATCGAGCGCGAGCTCCGCGAGCGCCTCGACCCCCTGACTGTCACTCATCCGCGCTCCCCGATCCGCCGCTGCACGGCGAGCTTGGCCTCATCCTCCATGAAGATCAGTCACCCGCTCTCCCGTCTGCGCGGGAAACCCGCAGGATCGCTCCCCGATCCCGCGGCCCCAATACGCAGATCACGCAGTGGACTTCGAGGCATGGTATTCGCGGCGGATATGACCGAGATCGACCGACGGCTTGGGATACGTGAGCCGCAGGCGCTCGAGATGCTCGACCACGATGCGCGCCACCACGAGATTGCGAAACCATTTGTGGTCCGCCGGAATCACGAACCAGGGCGCGCGCTCGGTGCTGCACTTCGAGAGCGCGTCCTCGTAGGCCGCGATGTACTCCCGCCAGAGCTTGCGCTCGGCGTAGTCCGCTTCGCTGATCTTCCATTGTTTGGTGGGATCGTCGAGCCGCGCCTTGAAGCGAGCGAGTTGCTCGTCGCTCGAGAGGTGAAGGTAGAACTTCAGGATCTCGGTGCCGCTGTCGGCGAGCGTCTGCTCGAAGGCGTTGATGCGGTCGTAGCGGCTCGACCAGATCTCCTTCGGAACGAGCCCGTGAACGCGCGCGATCAGCACATCCTCGTAGTGGGAGCGGTTGAAGATCACGATCTCCCCGCGCGCCGGTGCCACCCGGTGCGCGCGCCAGAGGAAGTCGTGCGCGGCTTCCTCCTGCGAGGGCTGTCTGAAATGCGCGACCCGGCAGCCCTGTGGATTCATGGCGCCGAGGACGTGATTGATGACGCCGTCCTTGCCGCCGGTGTCCATGGCCTGAAGACAGATGAGGAGCGAGCGCTTGCCCTCGGCGTACAGCAGCTCCTGCAGATCCCATAATCTCCTGCGGTACTGCTCGATCTCGGCGGCCGCGTCCTCGCGGCTCTGATGGTGGCCTTTGAACGCCGGGTCGACGTCCGCGAGCCGCACGCGCGCGCCCGGCGCCACTCTGAACTGTTCGAGATTGCTCATGCGGGAGCCTCCGGATGTGTCAGGTGCGCCAGAGCGCCCCCTCCGGGCTCGACTATACTGCGGGACAGGCACGAGCGAGGCTGCATGCGAGAGAACGAGCCGCCCGGGGAGAGCGAGCGACACTACCGCGCGATCTTCGAGCACCCCTTCGAGTACATCGCGGTGCTCGAGGCGGTGCGCGCCGGATCGGGTGGCATCACCGATTGGCGATATTGCGATGCCAATGCCAACTGGCTGCGTCTGGCCGGGCGGGCTCGCGAGGCGCTGATCGGCAGAACGCTCACCGAGGCGCTGCCCGGGCGTGCCGCGGAGCTGATTCCGCTCTATGCCCACGTTCTCAACGACAGCCGGGCGCGCCAGCACGAGGAGCGCGTCGGCCGCGCGGACCTTCTGATCAGCCTGTTTCCGATCGGGCCCGATACGATCGTCGTCTCGGGGGTCGACATCAGCGCGCGCATCGGCGCGGAGGCGGAGGTGAGGCGGCTCCTCGAGAGCCATCGCGCCGAACGGGAATGGCTCTCGGCGGTGCTGAATGCCATGACGGAAGAGGTGTACTTCGCCGACACCCGGCGGCGCTACACGTACGCCAACCCCGCGGCGATGCGCCGGTTCGGCCACGCCACGATCGAGGGCGCCGACATCGAGCAGGTCGTCTCGGGGATCGAGGTGTTCAGGCCCGACGGAACCCGGCGACCCTTCTGCGAAGCACCGCCCGTGCGGGCGCTGGCGGGAGAAACGGTGCGGGCGGAAGAGCAGGTCGTGCGCATACCCGGAACCGGCGAGCTGCGCTACCGGCAGGTGAGCGCCGCGCCCGTTCGTGACGGCGGCGGAAGGATCATCGGGTCCGTGTCGGTGGTGCGCGACGTCACCGACACGCGTTTGCGGCAGAAGGAGGCCGCGGAGACGATGCGGCGGCGGCGGGAGCTGATCGCGGCGCTGGCGCACGAGCTGCGCAACCCGCTCGGGCCCATCCGCACCGGGCTCGCACTCCTTGCGCAAGCCGGTGAGCGGCCGGAGCTCATCGACCAGACACGCGCGATGATGCAGCGGCAGGTCGCGGATCTCGTCGCCACCATCGACCGGCTGCTCGAGTCGCTCGGGCGCCCGGACTGAATTGCGAGATCCATCCGCGGCTACAGCCTCAAGCCAGCTTCACGCCAGTTTCACGCCCGCCGGCGCGTCGGATATCAGGCACGATCCTCAAGTGAGGGCGGACAGCCCCCGAGGAAGGTGGGGCGCTCGCGGCAGAATGTAGATTGAGAAACAATATCTCTTGATATTACTTCCAGGTACACATTCCAGCGAAACTCGACCCTTGCCTCCCAGGGTCGCAGTCGGAGGACGCCGCAGGTCGCCAGGTCTTCAC